>CAJBLA010000164.1 GCA_903953815.1 uncultured Bacteroidota bacterium
CCATCATGGAATAAGTTTTGCATCGTAACCATTTTGGTTAAGTCGGAAAATAAAGTCACACAATAGTTAGCACAATCTTCAGCGGTTGCATTTCCTAGTGGTGCAATCGCATCCGCGTAATCAAAAAAGTCACCAAATCCTTTGATACCTGTTCCTGCAGTTGTTTTAGTAGGAGATTGAGATACTGTATTCACACGTACTTTATTTCTTAATCCATAGTGGTAGCCAAAACTACGTGCAATGGATTCAAGCAATGCTTTAATATCAGCCATATCGGTATAAAAAGGAAATGTTCGTTGTGCTGCAGCATAGGTTAAGGCAACCACACTCGCGTGGTCATTTAATGCATCCATTTTATAAGCAACACTTAACATTTTATGTAATGACATTGCTGACACATCAACACCTTTTGCGTAGTAGTCATAATTCAATTCAGGGTAAGCAATTTTTTTACGAATATTCACACTCATGCCAATGGAATGAAGTACGAAGTCAATTTTGCCACCTAAAATTTCTTGAGATTGGGTAAAAAGTGTCGTTAATTCCTCAACGCTTGTGGCATCGGCTGGAACAATTTTAGAATTTGTTTTTTCAGCCAAACCATTAATCTCACCCATACGCATTGCGATAGGAGCGTTGGTTAAAACAAAAGTTGCACCTTCTTCATGTGCTTTTTCTGCCACTTTCCAAGCAATGGAATTGCTGTCAAGCGCGCCAGTAATAATTCCTCTCTTTCCTTTCAATAAATTGTATGCCATTTTGATGGTTTATTTAATTGCTGTAAAAATAATTATAATATCCTTTAAAAAGTCAATAATTACCTGAATTGACTAATAAGCTTTCGTTAAAACAAGGGTGTGCGATAAAAAACAAGAATTACAATAAGAAGTATGCTAAAATTACGCCCCTAAAAGTTCCTTGGCATTTTCCAAAGCAGATTTACTTGGTGGATCACCGCCAATCATCAGCGCAATGTGTTGTACTCTTTCATTAGCCGAAAGTGCCCTTAAAAAAGTATTGGTATTGGTACCCTTTTGTTCTTTATATACAAATAAGTGTGCATGGCCTTTGGCGGCTATTTGCGGTTGGTGGGTAATGCATAAAACCTGTCTTGCTTGTCCTAGGCCTTGCAACAATAAACCTACTTGTTTGGCAGGTTCCCCTGAAATTCCAGTATCAATCTCATCAAATATCATGGTTGGCAAATCAATGGACTTAGCCACGAGTGATTTTATGCAAAGCATCAAACGACTTAATTCACCACCGCTCGCAACTTTTTTTATAGGTTCAAACTTTTGGGTATTGTTTGCATCAAACAAAAAGTCAATTTTATCTTTTCCGTATGCATTATAAGCAACCTCGTCAATCGTAACTTTTATTTTAGCATTCGGCATACCTACTTGATGTAAAAGTTGGTTTACATTTTTGGTAAACGGAGCGGTTTCCTTATTTCTTTTTTGTGTTAAAGAAGTTGCCAACGCCACTACCTGTTTTTCATCCGCTTTCACTTGTTTCGTGAGCTGATTAATTTCCTCATCCAAGCTAAGCACCGCTGTTAAGTCAAGCTCCAATTGTTGTTGGATGCTAATGAGTTCATTGGTGCTTTGTACTTTGTGCTTTTTTTGTAAGCTATAACCTTCTGACAATCGGTCTTGTATTAAAACTAATTTCTTATCATCAAAATCTATTTTATCCTGCCAGCTGCTTAGTTCATTCGCAACATCGGCTAGTTCAATTTGTGCAGCTTTTAAACGGTTTAACAAATCTGCAAATTCAGGTTGCCATTTTACAATGGAGTCTAAATTATTCGTTATTTGTTTTAGCTGTTGCACAATTGGATTGTCGGCGCTTTCCAATACTTGTATGCTTTGATCAATTTGTGCTTTAATGGAAACGGCGTTTTCTAAAAACTTAAGTTCCTGTTCTAAATGCTCTAGTTCATTTTCCTTTAATTGGAGTGCCGCTAATTCTTCTAATAAATGTTTTTTATAGCTTTCAGTTTTTTCAAATTCATCTCGCCTTGAAATTAATTCAGCTAATTGCTTTTGATGGTCCTTCCATAAATGAAAAACAGATTGGTATTGAGCTAAGTCCTTTTGAACTCCGGCTAAAGCGTCAATTACGGTGCGTTGGAAATCGGTGTCGCCTAAAGTAAGGGTATCAAATTGTTGGTGCAAATCCACTAGCTGCGAAGTAAGCTGCTTCAGCTCATTCAAATTGATCGGCGTATCATTGATAAAAGCCCTTGACTTTCCTTGTGCATTAATCTCACGACGAATAATAACTTCATCTGTTAAATCAAGTTCGTGTTCGGTAAAAAATGCTTGATAGGTTTGTTTGTTATTCAATAAGAAGGTTCCTTCAATAAAACATTTTTTTGAGGCGTCTCTACATACCGTGCTATCTGCTCTGTCGCCCAATATTAAACCCAGGGCACCCATGATAATACTTTTACCTGCACCTGTTTCACCAGTGATCACAGATAATTGATTGGACAAATCAATACTGAGTTGGTCAATCAAAATGTAATTATGTATTTCGAGTTTGGATAACATGGCTTAATGCAATATACACTACCCTAAAATGCTGCACAAATTTTGTTGTAATAAAAAAGGGTCCTGATTGCTCGGGACCCTTTAAGGAATATTTTCAAAATAGTTTTAAGTCTATTTTTTGGTCTTTTCAGGTGCGTTAGCTACATCTGACTCCACTAAAATACGACCGCAGTTTTCACAAACGATGATTTTTTTGTGTAAGCGAATTTCGCTTTGACGTTGTGGAGGAATTGAGTTGAAGCAACCGCCACAAGCATCTCTTTCAACAGTAACAACAGCTAAGCCATTGTGGTAACTGTTTCTGATACGATCATAGCTGTATATTAAACGGTCGTCAATATGTGCACGTGCTTCGTCGCTTTTAGTTCTTAATTCTTTCTCTTCAATTTCTGTATCAGCGATGATTTTCTCTAATTCACTTTTTTTGTGGGTCAATACGCCATCTTTTGAAGCGATTGTTTTTTTAGCAGCATCCAATGCTTTGATTTTTTCGCCTAAATCTTCATTTGCATCACGGATATGTTTTTCAGCAAGTTTGATTTCTAACCCTTGCATTTCAAGCTCTTTGTTAATAGCTTCAAACTCACGGTTATTTTTAACATTCTCACTTTGAGATTCATATTTCGCTAATAAAGCTTCGCTTTCTTTGATCGCTGCTTTTTTAGTTTCAATGAATTCAGTGATACCATTAATTTCTTCTTCAATTCTAACTTGTCTGTTCACTAATCCTTGAACTTCATCTTCCAAATCTTTTACCTCCATTGGTAATTCACCACGTAAAATTTCAATTTCATCGATACTGCTATCAACGCGTTGAAGGCGGTAAAGGTTCACTAATTTTTCTTCTACTGAAAAGTCTTTGACTGATGCCATATTTTCAAATTTATTTGGATGGTCTTAATGCTGTGAATCTCAATCTTTAAGATAACGCACCGGTTGGGTGTTTACCGAGGATTCGAGGACGGCAAAGGTAGGGAATTTACCGGTTAAATAAGCAACAATTAGGGCCGGAACAAATTGTTCGCTCTCCCCGTGACCAATATCAAGGAGTAAAAGCTGTCCGTCGGCCTCAAAAAACTCGTGGTATTTGAGGTCGCTGGTAATAAAACAGTCTATTTTTTGTCTTTTAACCGCATCTATTAAAAAGCTCCCTGCACCACCACATAAAGCAATGGTTTTCAGTTGTTTATTTATAAAAGGCGTATGCTTCAGAATAGCCAAATTGAACTTTTCTTTGACCCATTTAATGAAATCTTGCTCATCCGTTTCAAGGGGAAGTTCGCCCACTAAGCCGGCACCCACTGGATTCCCATTTTTATCAAAAATTCCTGGTAAAGGCGCCAATATTGAACGATTTTCTAATCGAAGTTTATCGGCCAGGGTTTTATTTACCCCGTCAATGATATTATCCAAATTGGTGTGAATGGCGTATAGTGCGATATTATTTTTAATGGCCTTAACTGCGACCCTGGTCACATAGTGATTGGGGGTAAATTGTTTGATTCCCTTGAAAACAATGGGGTGGTGACTCACAATTAGGTTACAACCTTGGGCGATGGCTTCATCAACCACTGCTTCGGTACAATCTAAGGAACATAAAATACCGGTACAATTGGCAAGTGGATCGCCAATAATTAAACCTGCATTATCATAGGATTCCTGATAGGACAGCGGTGCCCAAGTTTCCAAGGCTGCGGTAATAGTGCTAATTTGCATACCTAAAATTAATTATAAAAAAGCAGTATTTAATTAAAAGGGGACACAACTATTTTTACACTGTTTTGTTAATAGCTAGATTTGCTTCAACAAGCAATTAAAATAATCCAATGGCAACACCTATACATATTTTTTGGTTCAGACGCGATTTAAGATGGGAGGACAATGCTGGATTGTACCATGCACTTTATCAGGCAAAATTACAAGGCACCCATGTGTTACCTATTTTCGTTTTTGATAAAACCATTTTAAATCAATCAGAAGATAAAGCAGATAGAAGAGTCGATTTTATTCATCAAACCCTAACTAGGTTGCAAGGGGATTTAGTGGCCAAAGGAAAATCACTTTGGGTAAAATATGGCACGCCCACGGAAGTTTTTGAAAAGTTATTTTCTGAATTTAATATCAGTGCAGTTTATACGAATCATGATTATGGTCCTAAGGCCAATGCGCGAGATGCCGCTATTGAAAAGATGACTTTAAAACATAAAGCGACCTATCATCATTTTAAGGATCAGGTTATTTTTGAAAAAGACGAGGTGACCAAAGATGATGGCAAACCTTATACGATTTATACCCCTTATGCAAATAAATGGAGAGCAACATGGGCAGTGAAAACACCCAAAAAATTTCCATCGGATAAATTATTGGATTATTTTTTAGACACAAAAGCATTTAAGCTGCCTACTTTAAAAGAAATGGGTTTTGAAAAAACGGATCTTGAAATCCCGCCGATGCAGTATAAAACATCGGTGGTGAAAAATTATACGGAACAAAGAAATTTCCCTGCATTAAATGCAACTACGCACTTAAGTGTGCATTTACGTTTTGGCACCATATCCGCAAGGTCATTGGCTTTGGAAACGCAAAGCTTAAATGCAACTTTTTTCAATGAACTTATTTGGCGCGATTTTTATCATATGATTTTATGGCAGTTCCCGCAAATTGCAGAGGGAAAATCATTCAAACCAAAATATGATTTTATAGAATGGCGTAATAATGAAAAAGAATTTAAAGCTTGGTGTGATGGGCGCACAGGTTATCCAATCGTGGATGCGGGTATGCGTGAATTAAATACAACCGGATTTATGCATAACAGAGTGCGTATGATTGTGGCTAGTTTTTTAACCAAGCATTTATTGATTGATTGGCGTTGGGGCGAAGCTTATTTTGCACAAAAATTATTGGACTTTGATTTAGCCGCGAATAATGGTGGTTGGCAGTGGGCGAGTGGCAGTGGTTGTGATGCAGCACCTTACTTTAGGGTTTTTAATCCGCGCTTACAAACTGAAAAATTTGACAAGGAGTTAAAATACATCAGGCATTGGGTTCCCGAACTAGATAGTTTTGACTATCCCAAACCAATTGTGGTACATGAGGAAGCGCGGGAGCGTGTCCTAGCCGCATACGCCAAGGCCTTGAAAGAATAATAAAATTTATTTATTTATTGCGGAGAAAGTTTTTTCTAATTGTGCAATTGCTTTTCTTCCAGTATCGCCCATGTCAATGGTAAAATCGTTTACATATAAATCAATATGTTGTCGCATTACTTGTTCGGACATTTCTTGCGAATGATGTTTTACATAATCGGGTAACATATCATAGCTGTTTGCAAAAGCATAACGGACACTTTGTTTGATCAAATCATCTACGATTGCAATTTCATTTACATTAATATCATTGCGCGCAATAATGCCACCTAAAGGTATTGGTGCGTTAAATGTTTCTTCAAAATAAGTGCCTAGGTCCATCCATTTACTTAAACCTTTATCTGCATAAGTAAAACGGTTTTCATGAATAATAACACCGGCGTCAACTTTGCCATTTAACACTGCGTTTTCTATTTCATTAAATACTAAAAATTCTTTGTTGGCAACATTAGGGAATGCCAAGCTAAAAAGTAAATGCGCAGTGGTATTCACGCCAGGAATGGCTACGCGCATGGTGGAAGCATCCGGCCTGCCATTCGGAAGAGTTTTATCTTCCTTGTAAACCAATAAGGGTCCAACGCCTTTACCCAAAGCACCGCCACTATTTAATAAGGCATAATTATTTTTTACCAATGGCCAAACGCCATAACTAATTTTTGAAAAAGGAAGCTTGCCTGCAATCGCCCATTCATTCAAAGTTTGCACATCTTGTAAATGCACTTTAAAAATGTACCCCTTGGTATCTATTTTATGATTCACTAATGCATCAAAAATAAAAGTATCGTTAGGGCAGGGTGAAAAACCTATTTCAAACTCAGGCATGATTAGGCAATTTTATTAAGGGCATCTAAATATTGCAATAAGGTTTCATTCAAATTATAAATGGCTTCCTGCATGTTCCATTTTGCTTTATTTCTTTCGCCCACATAATTGGATACCGCACGAATTTGGATAAATGGAATATTTAAATCACGACCCATATAATGTAAAGCTGCGCCCTCCATGGATTCTAGGGTTGCTTTATAACGACCACTGTATAAATCAATTTTATTTTTGTCGGTGCTTATTGTATTTACGGTAACCCCTTTTTTAGTAGGCAGTTTCAATAAATTATATTGGCTTAACCAAGGGTTCGGCAATGATTTTTTTTCATAAGGCGCATCGTTGGCTTTGTCCAATTTTAAATCAAACAAATCTTTCCAAACCTTATTTTCCATCACACCAATATCTCCTGCAAAATCATCTTTCACCGCAAAAACCTTACCTAAGGGTACTTTTTTATCAAAGCATCCGGCAATACCCACTTGAATAATTAAGCTAGGAGTTTCTTGTACAAACATCTTCATTAAGGAAACGCTACTCGCCAATAAGCCAATGCCTGATTCATGAAAACCTACCGAAAATCGCTTATTTGTACCTGCATAAGCGGGGTTAATTTTTTGGAAACTGGGCATCCATTCGCCATTGGTGGCTGCGGTAATGATTACTCTCATATAACAAAGGTCGGGAAAGGCCTGTGAAAAATGACTATCTTGACAATCAAATTTATATCTTTGCAAAAATTATAGCGCAGATGGTTTATTTAACCCGAGTGGAACATTTTAATGCAGCACACAAATTAGCTAACCCCAATTGGACTAAGGAAAAGAATGAGGAAGTGTTTGGCGTATGTGCAAATGAAAATTGGCATGGGCATAATTATGAACTCTTTGTAACTATTAAAGGGGTTCCGGACGCGGAAACTGGCTTTTTGTTCGATGTAAAAAAGCTAAGCGTAATCATTAAGAAGCAGGTGATTGATGAATTAGATCACATGAATTTAAATTTAGATGTTCCTTTCATGCAAGGCCAAATGTGTAGTACTGAAAATTTAGCGGTGGCTATTTGGAAACAATTAGCACCCCATATTCCACCGGTTGTCCAACTGCATTGCGTTAAGTTATATGAAACCCCACGTATCTATGTGGAGTATTTTGGGGAATAAGTCCAAAGCGCCATCTAGTCCCTAAAACAGGATTTTTTTGTCGAAATCGGGTATTAAGCCCAAATCGTTTAATTTATTTAGTCATTTGGCTAAACAAAATGGATGCAATAGCGTTATTAATATTGTAACTTTGTCGTCTTAATTTGGAACCATGGAACAAAAAGTAGCGGTATTTAGAAAAGAGCATTTTAATGCCGCGCACCGATTATTTTGTGCGGATTGGAGTGATGCTGAAAACAAACGTGTTTTTGGTGCCTGCAGTAATCCAAATTATCATGGTCACAACTACGAACTAGTGGTGCAAGTAAATGGAGTTCCAGATCCTATTACTGGATTTGTAATTAATACCAAGGACTTGAGTATACTAGTTGCAGAAGAAGTGATTTCAAGGTTCGATCATAAAAATTTAAACTTAGATACGGATGCGTTTAAAAATTTAAATCCCACTGCTGAAAATATAGCTATTGTGATTTTTAATTTACTAAGACCAAAAATATCTGAAACACTCGATTTAAAAATTCGTCTGTATGAAACAGAAAGAAACTTTGTTGACTACCCCGCTTAAGGATCAAAAAATTGAACTTAGTCATTTAATCATTGAGGAAATGGGTGATGAGCATAAAGCAAGTTCAGTGGATACACCATTACGTTCTGATGCCTTTGATAAAACAGATGATGAAAAAATAGCAGCAATTGAGCCGCATTTTAGAGCCATCATGGAAATCTTAGGAATGGACTTACGTGATGATAGCTTAAGAGGTACCCCACTTCGTGTCGCTAAAATGTATGTAAAGGAATTATTCCAAGGATTAAATCCAGCAAACATGCCAAGCATGACCTTGTTTGAAAATAAATTTCAGTACAATGAAATGTTGGTTGAAAAAAATATAAATTTTTATACCAATTGTGAGCATCACTTTGTTCCCTTCTTTGGTAAAGCGCATGTGGCTTATATCAGCAGTGGTAAAGTAATTGGATTAAGTAAGTTGAATAGATTGGTGGAATATTTTTCAAAACGCCCACAAGTACAAGAGCGGTTAACTATGCAAATTGGTAAAGCATTACAAACAGTATTGCAAACACAGGATGTTGCAGTGATGATGGATGCAAAGCATTTATGTGTATCAAGTCGTGGTGTAAAGGATGACAGTTCGAATACGATCACTAGTTTTTTTGGTGGTAAGTTTCAGGAAGAAAATACGAAATTGGAATTCTTAAAATATATTGAATTAAATGATTAGGTAAGTTTGGGTTAGTAGTTTAAATCGTAATTGAATGGCGGAGCAACAGCTCCGCCATTTTTGTATCCAATACCTACGCGCAACTATTCTTTCACATATAACTGAATTCATATATTTTTGTAAAAACGAACCACATGTCAAAACATGCATTTATATTCCCAGGACAAGGAAGTCAATTTGTGGGAATGGGAAAAAATTTATATGAGTCCAATGAAGCCGCAAAAGCCTTATTCGAAAAAGCCAATCAAATACTAGGATTCAGAATAAGTGATATCATGTTTGAGGGCACAGATGAGCAATTAAAACAAACTAATGTAACGCAGCCTGCTATATTTATACATTCAGTTATAGCGTATTTGACTATGCCTGCAGAAAATGCTATAACACCCGATATGGTCGCTGGTCATAGCTTAGGAGAATTTAGTGCACTAGTAGCCAATAAAACTTTAAGTTTTGAAGACGCATTACGCTTAGTAAGCATCCGTGCCAAAGCCATGCAAGCGGCCTGCGAATTACAACCATCCACCATGGCTGCCGTGTTAGCGCTTGCCGATGAAAAAGTGGAAGAAGTTTGCGCGCAAGTACAAAATGAAACAGGTGAAATAGTGGTACCTGCTAATTATAATTGCCCAGGTCAGTTAGTGATATCTGGTTCGGTAAAGGGAATCGAGGTTGCTTGTGAGCAAATGAAAGCAGCGGGTGCAAAACGGGCCTTGGTATTACCAGTAGGAGGTGCTTTTCATTCACCACTTATGAACCCAGCAAAAATTGAATTAGCCGCAGCTATTGAAGCCACTACATTCAACTCGCCTATTTGTCCAGTCTATCAAAATGTGGTTGCTAAAGCAGTCACTAATCCTGCAGAAATAAAAGAAAACTTAATTGCACAATTAACAGGTGCCGTTAAGTGGACACAAACCGTTCAAGCCATGGTAGCAGACGGCGCCACTCATTTTACCGAGGTAGGCCCAGGTAAGGTTTTACAAGGTTTAGTGCAGAAAGTACACAAAGAAGCAGTGGTAGCAGGGATATAATTGCGTTCTTAAGCCTAGAAAATATGCTAAGTTTAAATTATATTTAACCCTATAATGAGCAATCTTTATAGGGTTTTTTCGTTGTTGTTTTATGGAGTTATATCTATATATATTAAGAATAAATATAATATTTTAATCATATTGAAAAGGAGGATTCTATATATTATTTTGGGGGTAATGCTGCTTTCTAAAGTGGGGGTGGGGCAGACAATTTCATTAATGTCTGGTTCGGAAAGTGAGGTTTGTTCTGGATTTTCAATTTTCACAAAAGTGCAAGCACCAACTACTGGTTATAAATATTTTAATGTAGAAGCTTCTACTGATCATGTCAATTGGAGTCCATTATCAGGAGGATCTTTTTATTCATTTCAATCATCAATGATCAGTGGATCAAACTACATCTATACAAATCTAGAATATAGTCCTAATAGTGGTTCTTATCAAGTTTTTTACTATCGTGTAATTTTCTCAAATGATATTACGAGTTCAGGAAGTAATTATGTATCTAAAGGTAATCCCCAATATGGAAATGTTTCATTTGTTTCTTATTCAACTGAATTATCAATTATTGTTAACCCTTTACCAGTTGCTGGAACTATAACAGGCTCGAATGCGGTATGTGTTGGATTAACTACATCATTGAATACGGGAACTATAACAGGAGGATCAGGAACATATAGTAGTACTGCATGGACATCAAGTGCGGAGAGTAAAGGTACAGTTGTGAATACAGGAGTTGTAACAGGTGTTGCAGGAGGATCAACAAATATTACATATACAGTAACTGATAGTAAAGGTTGTATATCACCATCAAGTGCAGTAAAGACAATTATAGTAAACGCTTTACCAACAGCTACGATAACAGGAACTACAGCGGTGTGTAAGAATGGCACACAACCAACAATAACATTTACAGGAGCGGATGCAACAGCGCCATATACATTTTCATATACAATAAACGGAGGGTCAAGTCAAACGGTAACA
>CAJBLA010000165.1 GCA_903953815.1 uncultured Bacteroidota bacterium
AGTGACGTGTCACAGTGCCATGTGCCGCTTCTGCTTCCATTACTTTTCCATCAGGTGTAATTAAAGTTGAAGTCATTAAACCTAATGAGCCAAACCCTTGTGCTACGGTATCAGATTGTACATCACCATCATAGTTTTTACAAGCCCATACAAAATTACCATTCCACTTTAAAGCACTCGCCACCATATCATCAATTAAACGGTGTTCGTAGGTAATACCTGCAGCATCATACTTCGCTTTAAATTCTCCTTGGTACACTTCTTCAAAAATATCTTTGAAACGACCATCATATTTTTTTAAGATGGTATTTTTTGTAGATAAATATAAAGGCCATTTTTTAACCAAGGCTTGGTTAAAACAAGCACGTGCAAAACCATAAATACTTTCGTCCGTATTGTACATCGTTAACGCAACGCCATCTCCTTTAAAGTTGAATACTTCAAATTCTTGTATAGTTCCGTCTTCGCCTTCAAACTTAACGGTTAATTTTCCTTTGCCTTTTGTTACAAAGTCGGTTGCACGGTATTGATCACCAAATGCATGACGACCAATACAAATAGGTGCTGTCCAGTTAGGCACCAAACGAGGCACATTGCTACAAACAATAGGCTCTCTAAAAACGGTACCATCTAATATATTACGGATAGTCCCATTGGGGCTCTTCCACATTTGTTTTAACTTGAATTCTTCCACTCTTTGTTCGTCAGGCGTAATAGTCGCACATTTAATACCAACGCCATATTGTTTAATGGCATTTGCAGCATCAATGGTTACTTGGTCGTTTGTTTCATCGCGGTACTCCATTCCTAGATCATAATACTTGATATCAATCTCTAAATAAGGAAGAATTAATTTGTCCTTTATGAACTTCCATATAATTCTGGTCATCTCATCTCCATCCAATTCTACTACTGGATTAGCTACTTTAATTTTTTGTCCCATAATGTTTGAAATTTAATGCACAAATGTACTAAAACTACACTTAAAATTAGCCATTAATCCCCTTAAATCGGGCTGAAATATACCCCCTATCCTGTGCATGAAAACGGATATTAGTAGGCTGTTTAATGATTTACAATTAAAACTGGAATACTTACTTTATGCCTTACCGACTCAATGGTTTCTCCAAAAATATAGTCCTTCCAACCTTGGTGCCTGTGACCGCCCATGACTAGTAATTGTGCATCACATTCATGCACCAATCGCACAATTTCCTTTACCCTATTTTTATACCCCAAACAGGTTTTTACTTGATAGCCTTTACTGATCAGTGCATTTGCATAGGTGTCCAATCTTTCTTGGTCTTTTCTGGTTTCGGCATCATCACTCGCATCCTGTAAATAATTAGCAGTAACACTTTCAACCACATGTATAAAAATGAATTGGGTATCCTGATGGGGCGTATGTTCAAATCCACTTGGATGGGCTTGTTGTATCGCTTTTTTGATCAGCTTTGCATCCGTTACTGAAAAATCAACAGCGATAGCAATACGATGCACCGGTAAATCATCTGACCAATCTAATTCAATGGGCATGCCATGAAAATCTGTTTCAGATTGCGGTTTATTCTTTAAGGTTAAGGGATAAAATGTAATGAACAAGAGTAGCGCTAAAAATAGCACCACCAATAACACTAGCCCAATTTTTAAAATCAATGAATTTGAATTTTGAAAAAAATCACCCACAAAATCAATCACCAAATGACTATTTAAATAAACCAAAATCGCTGCAATGATCCATGCGAATATTTTAATTTTGATACCAATGGCATATTCTCCCATTTTATTTTTATCACTTACAAAATGAATTAAGGGTATGACCGCAAATCCTAATTGCAAACTCAAAATAACTTGACTAAACACCAATAAGGCGTCAACCCTTTCCTCCCCCATAATTCCAATCACCAATACCGCAGGCGTGATGGCTAATAGACGCGTAAGTAATCTTCTGATCCAAGGGTTTAATCTTAATTTCAAATATCCTTCCATCACTATTTGCCCAGCCAATGTTCCAGTGACTGTTGAACTTTGACCAGCCGCAATTAATGCGATTGCAAATAAAATAGGCGCCAATTTTGAACCTAGCAAGGGAGCCAATAAGGAATGTGCCTCTTCAATTTTAGCTACGCCTTGGTGCCCAGTGTAAAAAAATGTAGATGCGGCTAAAATTAAAATAGCTGCGTTAACGAAAAATGCCAAATTTAAAGCAACTGCACTATCTATAAAATTATATAAAATGGATTTTCGAATTCCCTTGGGAGTTCTATCTATTTTTCGCGTTTGCACTAAGGCCGAATGCAAATATAAATTATGCGGCATCACTGTAGCCCCAATGATTCCAACTGCAATATATAAAGCGGTTGGTGATAATTTTGTTGGAATGAACCCGACAATTGCTTGAGACAAATCTGGTTTCGCTATAAATAATTGAGCTAAAAAACTAAACCCGATGGTCGCAACTAATAAAATAATAAAGGCTTCCATTTTCCGTATACCATAGCGTTGTAAAAGCAAAAATAAAAACGTATCTAAAACAGTGATACAAGTGCCATACATTAAAGGAATTCCTGTCAGCAACTTAATTCCAATGGCCATCCCTAAAACTTCTGCTAAGTCGGTCGCAGCTATCGCTAATTCTGCTAAAATATATAAAGCGAAGTTAACTGCTGGAGGATATGTTTCGCGATTCGCTTGTGCCAAATCCAACCGTCTAACAATGCCCAATCTTGCGCTTAAGCTTTGTAAAAGAATTGCCATGATATTACTTAAAAGCAAAATCCAAATTAGTTGATATCCAAAAGCAGCGCCCCCTTGTAAATCAGTGGCCCAATTGCCTGGATCCATATAACCCACGCTCACCAAATAAGCTGGGCCTATAAAGGCTAAAAATTTACGCCAGCCCCGTTTATTTTGTACTGGGACGGATTCATGTAATGTGTCAAGTGATTTGTTAGACATAAGATACCCTAAATTTAGTCATAAATCCCTTGTAGAACTGCATATGAAAGCCTATTTTAGTGAAAATTTACTAAATGCGTAAAGGGTCCTTTATATTTTGTTTGGTATTGTTATTTTCTTGCGGTGAAAAAAAAACCGATTTAACAGGCAACACCCCCTTAAAAATTAATGATTTTAATAAAGCATTTAAACTTGCCACCCTCCCAGTCACTATTACAGATACGAACCTTGCTAAATTAACAGACACTATTCAAATAGGTCGCAAAGCACTGGTACAATTTATACCTGACTCTATAGTTGAGCAAATTATCGCTACCAAAGATAAAAAAGCAATTTTACACCCTATTTTAAAAATTGAAAAAGAGGAAGAATATTATTTATTACTCAATGTGCAACATCCAACACAACAGGATATTGCTGTAGTGGTTTTCAGTAAAAAAAATAAATACTTAGGCTTCAAAGTTGTAGCCGAATTTAATGAGCAGCAAAAAAATTCAAGGTTATATGGTAAAACTTTAACCATCAATAAAGAACCTACCTTCTTAGTCGCCGAAAATAAACTGGGAGAAGAAAACGGAGCTAGTTATGAAAAAAAGGGATGGGCTTATTCCGATAGTATTTTCAAACTCATCTTTTTTGATAGTAATAAAAAACCAAGCTCAAGTGTGATCATCAATCCGATAGATACATTGCCCACTACGAATACCTATAGTGGCGACTATGCCAGAGATAGTAAAAATTTTATTTCAATTCGAGATTTAACTACCCCCAATAAATATCAGTTTTTTTTACATTTTGAAAAACAGAATGGCGACTGCGTGGGTGAACTAAAAGGGCTATTAAATTTTACAAAAAACAAGGCGACCTACACAGAAAAAGGCGACCCCTGCATCATACATTTCACCATTACGGGGAATGTTATTGCTATAAAGGAAGAGGGTAATTGTGGTAATCACCGCAACATGACCTGCTATTTCAATGACAATTACGAGAAAAAAAGGAAGCGAAATAAGAAGAAATAATCCACATTTTTGGTCATTCAAGTCATCTTTTCCACAGTTTAATGTGTAAAAAGTACATTTTAAATAAATACCATTATATTGCAGGCATATTATCAAACCAAGATTTATGAGTTTTAGAAATTATCAGGTGCCCTACGAGATAAATGAACAATTTAAAAAGAAGGCAGCTTATTTTTCCATGGAATTTGCAATACATCAGCCTTTGAAAATTTACAGCGGTGGTTTGGGCTTTCTGGCTGGTTCTCATTTAAGAAGTGCATTTGAATTAAACCAAAATCTGATTGGGGTTGGGATTTTATGGAAGTATGGCTATTATGACCAAGCAAGAAACCAAGATCAAACATTGCAGGTCACTTTCATGGAGAAAATGTATAGCTTCTTGGAAGATACTGGTATTAAATTCCAGATTATGATTCACGACCACCCAGTTTGGGTAAAAGCCTATTATTTAGCGCCCAATACATTTTGTAGTGCCCCCTTATTTTTATTGAGTACCGACTTACCAGAAAACGATTATGTATCGCAAACAATAACGCATCGTTTATATGACGCGAATGTTGCAACCAAAGTTGCACAATTTATTTTATTGGGCGTTGGAGGTGCTAAATTAATTGATGAATTAAATTTCGAACCTGAAGTATACCATTTAAATGAAGCTCATGGATTTTCAGCTGCCTTTTATTTATTGAATAAATACAAGTCATTAGATGAGGTTAAAAAAAGACTGGTATTTACGACACATACCCCTGAAGAAGCAGGTAATGAAAAACATGATATCTACTTATGTCATAAGATGGGATATTTCTGCGGCTTAAGTTTGGATGAAGTAAGAAAATTAACGGGTATTGATGATGATCAATTTAATCATTCATTGGCCGCACTTAGATTTGCCCGAAAAGCAAATGGGGTTTCTGAACTACACGGTCATGTGAGTCGGGCATTATGGGGGAAATACGAAGGTATTTGTCCGATCACCCATGTAACCAATGCACAAAACTGGCGCTATTGGGCGGACAAACAATTATATCGTTTTGCTGAAAATAGTGATGATGCAGGATTTGATGATCGTAAAATGTATTTGAAAAAAAGAGCATTTGAAATTGTAGCTGATCAAACAGGCAAGGTATTTGACCCCAATATTTTAACGATTGTTTGGGCAAGAAGGTTTGCTGGATACAAACGCGCTGATTTTTTATCCTGGGATATGGATCGTTTTGAAAAATTACTTTCCAATAAAAAATATCCAGTTCAAATTATTTTTGCAGGAAAACCTTACCCTGTCGACTACCCTGCTATTTCTCAATTCAATAATCTTGTACATTTAAGTAAAAACTATAATAATGTAGCTGTTTTAATTGGATACGAATTAGGCTTGAGTAAGCGTATGAAGCAAGCATCTGATGTTTGGTTAAACAACCCACGTGTACCAAGAGAAGCTTCGGGCACAAGCGGTATGACTGCTGCTATGAATGGCGCTGTGAATTTTTCAACAGATGATGGTTGGATACCAGAATTTATAAACCATGGTAACAATGGTTTTGTAGTTCCTAAGGCCGACTACGACAATATGTCCACGCAACAACAAGACGACTACGATTTAGATGAAATGTATAAAATATTAGAGGAACAAATTGTTCCTATGTATTATGACAACAAGGAAACTTGGCGTCAAATTACACAAAATGGAATGAATGATGTTCGCTTCCAATTTGACAGCAATAGAATGGCAGAAGAATATTACGAAAAAATGTATAAAATTTAAACTTACGACTACCCTAGTTTTTATTTATCACAATTACTTACACTAACCCAGCTAATAAAAATGCCCCTCGAACTATCGGGGGGCATTTTAGTAAAAAAGCGATTTTTATTTAATCAAAATAATTATCTGCTTGATTAATATTTAAATGGTTTGCCATTTACCATCACCTCTTGTGTTTTTTGGTCAAAAGTTACTTTTGCACCAGTCCTACATGCAGCATTGGCCATGATAGTCGCAATAGAATGTTGGTAGCCTGCTTCTACTGGCGCATTAGGTTGTTTTCTTGAACGAATACATTCCATCCAGTTACGCACGTGCGCTGATGTCAATGGATCACTTCCAGTATTTGCCGCAGAAGATACTTTTATTTCCTTATCTGTTAAACTGAATTCAGGTAATAAATTAGGTTGCATATTCATTGCATCCGCAAATCTTTTACTCAATCCACCTTTCGGAGAAACTTTATTATTCACCAAGTTTAATTCACCGCCATTAGAATAATACATTTCTGAAGCATTATCATCTCCGTTATGCATACGTGACATAAACACCACTTGGAATCCTTTGCTCATATCATCTAATGGTCCGTAATCAAATACAGCCGTAGTGGTATCCCAGTTACGACGACCATCTTTCCATGCATAAATTCCGCCATTCGCTGTTACACTTCGAGGATGTGGTAATTCACTGAACCAGTTTACTGTATCAATTTGATGACTCATCCATTGACCTGGCATTCCAGAGGAATAAGGCCAGAATAAACGATATTCTAAATATTTTCTAGGATCAAAATTCTCATAAGGGCGATTTAATAAAAATCTTTTCCAATCTAAATCTTCCTCTTTACACTTTGCCACTAAATCTGGTCTTCTCCAACGACCTGGTTGATTTACATTCCAAGTTAATTCAACCATCGTGATAGGCCCAAATTTTCCTTGTTGAATAAAATCAGCTGCAGCTTTATAATTTGAACCGCTACGACGCTGTGAACCAATTTGAACAATACGGTCAGAAGCTTTGATTACTTTAAATGCATTTCGGTTGTCTTCCATGGTTTCCGCAAATGGCTTTTCACAATACACATCCATACCTGCTTTTACCGCTTCAGTTGCATGTATTGCGTGTTGAAAATCGGCAGTGCTGATAAATACACCGTCAATATCCTTACCTGCATATAACTCGTCATTATTACGTGCTGCACGTACACCATGTCCCATTGTTTTTTCTAAAAAAGCCGAACCTTCTTCTCTTCTTACTTTCCAAAGATCAGAAACTGCAACAATATCAAAATTTAATTCCTTGTAATGATTTAAAAAACTTGGCAAATGGGCTTGTCTGAATCGATCAGAATAGCCAACTACCCCTAATCTTACGCGATCATTAGCGCCTAAGATATTTGCATAACTTTTAGCACTAAAGCCTAAAGTAGTCGCATAGGTAACAGCCGCAGCTTTAGCTGTTTGTTTGATAAAATTTCGTCGATTGTTTTCCATAATTATGAATTTATTAGTTTTAATTTTATTTATGCTTTACGCTTTGAATTATTTAACTAGCACTGGTTTAATTGCCTCTTCAATTTAATTATAAAATTTAGTATTTTAAAGATTAATTTATATATGGTTAGATAAATTGTTGAACAATATAATAAAGTATGGAAGGACATAATAAACATCCCATACCAGTGCTAAATGTGGCTGTTAATGCACCATATGGCACCAATTTCATATCGGTAGCAGCCAGCCCTGCGGAAACCCCACTAGTCGTTGACAACATACCGCCATAAATCATCGCAGTATGTGGATTATTTAATTGAATTTTATTAGCTATGACAGGTGTTGCAATGGTAACAAAAACCGATTTTATAACGCCAATCGCAATACTGATTGCTATCACTTCGGAGCTAGCTCCAACAGCTGCACCAGTGACTGGCCCCACTATAAACGTACAGGCCCCGGCACCTATAGTAGTTAATGATTTTGCATCTGTGAATCCCATAAAATAGGCAATAATACCCCCTACAAAAAATGCAATAACAATCCCTAAAACAATACTAATGGCCCCTGCTAATCCTGCTTTTTTAATTTCGGAAAAACTAGCACCCATTGCAGTAGATACAATTGAAAAGTCGCGTAACATAGAACCTCCTAATAAGGCCATTCCGGAAAATGCAGGTATAGAAGCTATCCCTTTTTCCCCTTTTCCAAAATAAGCAATGACTAAACCAAAACTAATGGCAATGGCTGCAGCTGGTATTTTATTTTTAGTAACTTTTTTACCAAATAAAAAAGACAGATACATAATCCCCCCTACGACAAGGAAAGCAAAGATCAGTCCATTTTTATCTAAAATATTTACAAGGTTTTGCATGATTAATTATTTATTCGATTAATCTTAGCAATGAAAGGAATAAGTAAAAAACAAACCGACGTCGCAGTAATTGCTACAATTAAAGCAACCCAACCTCCAGTTAAAGCAGCCTTCACATTTTGGGTAGCAGACATCGCAACAATTACTGGAATATACATACTACTCCAAAACAAGATACCCTGTTCAGTTTCAGGTAGCAATAATTTTTTTTTATTTAAATAATCATTCAATAAAATCAATAATATCATTGCAAATCCAACACCGCCTAAATTTCCGCTCATCTCAAAAATACGACCA
>CAJBLA010000166.1 GCA_903953815.1 uncultured Bacteroidota bacterium
ACAATATTATCCAATATCCCGTATATTTATTTAAAATTAATTCTATGAAATTTTTAAGTAGAAGACTCCTTTTTTTGGTACTTATGGTATTTTACAGCGCTACAGCCATTAGTCAACCTTTCATCAATGAAATCAAGGCGTTTAGAAGAGCAGATTCCATTACAGCACCAGCTAAAGATGCTATTTTACTTATCGGAAGCTCTAGCTTTACCAACTGGAAAAACGTTGCTACTTATTTTCCAAATCACACCATTATTAATAGAGGTTTTGGAGGTTCATCGCTGCCGCATATGACCTTGTATGCAGAAGATATTATTTTCAAGTATAATCCCAAACAAATAATTATTTATTGCGGTGAAAACGATTTAACTGGTGGTCCATCCATTACGGCGGATACTGTTTTTGAGCGCGTAAAAAAACTACACCAACTTATACGTTCTAGATATAAAAAAGTAACTATTTCATATATTTCTATGAAGCCAAGTCCTAGCAGAGAAAAGTATTTAGAAACGATGCAAAAAGCCAACAGACTTATTAAAACCTTTATGGAGCAGCAAAAGAAGTCTAACTATATAGATGTTTACAACAGCATGTTAGATGATAATGGCAACATTCTTACCCATATATTTTTATCCGACAAATTGCACATGAATGCAGAAGGCTATAAAATATGGCAAGGTATTATAGCTCCTTATTTGGTCAATTAGCTTTTAAATTTTTTAAACAAGGATGGCCGACTTCACTTTGTTTGTCGGCATCAAGAAAAATTCTTTTAAAGTATTTTTGGGATGGCCGTCGCTTTGCTCCGGCATCCCGGGGGTATGAAAACTTTTCACTTCGTTACAATTTTTTCAAACCAGGATGGCCGACTTCACTTTGTTCGTCGGCATCCTTAGGGGTATGAAAATAAAACAGCAACCCATCGGGCGCTTCGCGCCCTCGTGTTTTTAATTCATTCACTTCGAGCTCGAAACAAGTTTCGGCTCTCGTGACTAAATTAAAAACCCATCCCGTGTCCCGGGATGGGTTGCTGTTTATATTTTGCAGAGAGGAAGGGATTCGAACCCCCGATACGTTGCCGTATACACGCTTTCCAAGCGTGCTCCTTAAACCACTCGGACACCTCTCTTTTTGGGAAGCGAAGTTACTGAAACCCTTTGTGATTATTGGGGTTTCCTAGATAAATTTAATGCTCCTTTTTTGTTTCAATCATTCGTTCATTGTATTCTAAAGGACTATTTTTCCAGTCTTTATTATAAGAAACAAACCAGCCTAACCAGATGGAACGGGATAGGCGCATTAAAATTGGCTGTATGATGAAAAGCGTTAAAATAGCGGTCCCCATCCAATAAAATATACGGTTGTCTTCTAAATCAAAAGTCATTCCAATTAATACCTTCCACGCAACAAAAGTGGATACAAAATAAGCTACCGTTAATGCATAGCTAACATATCCAGTACCGTAATAAAATCCCACTTCAATTTCAGTCGCTTGATTGCAAACAGGACAGTGCTCATGCATTGTAGTGATCTCGGAAAGACGATAAGGATTTTTGGAAACGAACAAGTCGCCTTGTCTACATCTTGGACATTTATTAGTCAAGGTGCTCCAGAGGTAGGTGTTTTTCATGGCGCAAAGATATCGAATTATTGCGCATTGTTCAAATGTGCTATGATTAGTCAGCAATCAGTTGTTCCATCTGTATACCCCTGGAACCTTTAATTAAGATGGTGTGTTGGACAAGATTTTGGTCATTTAGCCATTTTTTTGCAGCCACTACAGTATCAAAATATTCATAATGGTGGGTGCACTCTTTGAATTCATTTCCTACCAAAACCACTTTTGCCCAGGTGGTTTGTTGTAGTTGGTTAATTAATGTTTGGTGTTCATTATTTGTGGCAGCACCCAATTCCTTCATTCCGCCCAAACAAATAATTTTATTTTCGGCTACTAACTTTGCAAAATTTTCAACCGCAACTTTCATGCTACTTGGATTGGCATTATATGCATCCAGAATTACTTGATTGTTTTTCCAACGGGTTAATTGGGAGCGACTATTGGAAGGTGCATAATTTTCAATAGCAGTTTTTATTTTTTCAATGGGTACTTTAAAATACTGTCCAATGCATACTGCGGCAAGTACGTTGGGTAGATTATAGTCGCCAACTAATTGTGTTTGTATTTGTTCAATTAACGTTCCTTTGGTAAATAGGACTTGTAACAATCCATTATTGGTTTGCGGTTGACCTTGTAATTCACCAAGTGTATTTCCGTAAGTGATTATATTTTCAATGCCGGCACTCATTGTATTTAAATAATCATAATCCTTCATTACAAATACGGCGCCCTTATTTATTTTAAGGTAATCATATAATTCACCCTTGCCCTTTTTTACACCTTCCTCGGAGCCAAATCCTTCCAAATGTGCTTTACCGCAATTGGTAATCATCCCATAGTTGGGCATTGCGTATTGGCAATAACTTCCTATCTCATTTAGGTGGTTTGCACCCATTTCAATCACTGCCATTTGCGCATCTGATTGAACGCTTAATAGGGTAAGTGGGACACCTATATGATTATTTAAATTCCCAACGGTCGTGTATGTTTTGAAGTGGGCGCTAAGTACTGCAGCAATTAATTCCTTGGTGGTTGTTTTGCCATTACTTCCTGTAATTGCAATAAATGGAATATTAAATTGTTGCCTGTGATGTTTTGCTAAATCTTGTAAAGTGGTTAGCACATCCCTTACTTGTAAAATTCGATCATCAATGGCTTCGCTATTAGGTATGGCTTCATCTACGACTGCAAATGATGCGCCAGCTTCTAGTGCAGCTAAAGCAAAAACATTCCCATTAAAATTGGGGCCTTTCAATGCGAAATAAATATCCCCTAGTTTTAATTTTCGTGTATCCGTTTGAACACTTGAACTTTTTTTGAAAATTTCGTATAAAAAAGCAATAGATGGTAATTGCATAAAACTATTTAGTCGCTAATAAACAAGTTGCATAGGCTACAAGCCCTTCTTCTCTTCCGACAAATCCCATTTTTTCAGTAGTGGTTGCTTTGATGGAAATAGCATCAACAGCTAAATTTAAAATTTCGGCAATGCAAGTTTGCATCGCTTGTACATGTGGTTTGATTTTCGGTGCTTCCAAGCATAAGGAAGAATCGATATTAATAATATAATATCCCTTATCAGTAATTAAATCGTACGTTCTTTTTAATAAAATTTTACTATCAATATTTTTATACGCATTATCGTTATCGGGAAAGTGGGTGCCAATGTCACCTAAACTTAATGCACCCAATAATGCATCACAAATTGCATGTAATAAAACATCGGCATCGCTGTGACCCAGCGCGCCTTTCGTATGTGGAATTTTGATACCCCCAATCCATAAATCACGACCTTCTACCAGCTGATGAAAATCAATACCTGAACCAATGCGTATATTCATGGGTTATTTATTTTTTCTTCCAAAGCTGAAAATGTTCGTTTTTGGAGGCGCTTCATAAAAAGCAGACATCGCACATCTAAATCCAATATTGTTACTTGATTTATTTTGGTCCAAATATCTTCTAGTCCCTGGATTTAACCAATAAGGGCGGTCCTTCCAACTACCTCCTTTATATACCCTAGATTTATTTGAAATTAAGGTAGTAGTACCTGATTCGTAACTTGAATTATCAGCGTCGTCGCCATCCAAAGCATTTATTGCATCCGCATGATCATAATTGCGTGTCTTTAAAGCAGAGTCCGTTTCCACTGTTTTTATGATTCTGCCTTTTGCATCACGACGACTTCCTTTCGCTAATTTGGTATCATTAGCTTGAAATACATTACCGCGAAATGGATTAAAGTCATCCATATCCATTGTATTCATCGGACGGTAAACATCTGCGACCCACTCATTTACATTACCTGCTAAATTGTATAATTTTAAACTAGGGTTTTGCAAATGACTACTCACTTTATCCACCATACCATTTGATTCATTTAAATAACCAGTCATTCCTTTATAATCGCCACTGCCATTTTTAAAGTTGGCTAAAAATAATCCTTGGGTATTACCTTTTTTTGAATCTCTTAAATTATTATTGCCACTACCACTCCATGGGAAAGGCAAATCAGAAGAAGAAAGCTGCGCATTTTTATTTTTTGCATTACCGCCATTTTTTAATGCGGTTGCAGATGAACCACTAACTAATGTTGTTTTCGCAGCATATTCCCATTCTGCTTCGGTAGGCAAACGATAGTCGGCAGTCATAACACCATCTTCAAAGCTAATTTTTAATTTAGGGGCATCTTCCCCTTTTTTTGCTTTTTTATTTGCGATTTTATTAGTGGGCGCAACATTGTATTCGTCTGTCAAATAGGCTTCCTTATTAAAATTATTCGCGCCTACTGGTTTGTTCGCGTCATTTTTCGCATCAATATATCCTAACTTAGTTAATAGTTTTTCATTAGCTCTATCTGTCCTCCATTTACAATATTCATTTGCTTGATTCCAAGAAATACCAACGACAGGATAATCATTAAAAGAAGGGTGTCTAAAATAGGCCTCAACCATAGGTTCATTATAGGCGAGTTCGCTACGCCAAACTAAAGTGTCTGGTCTTGCTTCATTGACAATTGAATCTTGATTGGTGGGTAAGTATACCTTTTCAAGCCAGTGCAAATATTCTTTGTAATTTTTATTACTTACTTCCTTTTGATCAATGTAAAAGGAACTAACGGTAACTCTTCTTAAACGGTTATTCCAATCTCCAATAACATCCTCCTGATTTATCCCCATGGCAAAAGTGCCACCTTGAATACGAGTCATTCCTTCATAAGGGTCATTTTTAGCATCAACGTACAAGCTGTTAGACAGGGTTTTGAATGTTTTATTTTCATTTGAATTAAATAGCACGGGACTAATTAATAACATTGCGAAAAACAATAAAATACTATTTATAAAATTCATAGTAAATGTGGGGTCAAATTAGTGATAAAATATACAGCGAATATAACTAGTTTTTGCTCATTTTATTCATATGTATTTAGAATCTTATGTTAGTAAAAGCTTAATTTTAGCTTATGAGATGGGGTGTTGTATACATTTTATTCAGTTCGCTATTTTTTTCAACCATTATTAGCGCGCAATCTGTGCCGTTTTCACAAGGAAAATGGGTTAAAATTGCCGTGTCAAAACAAGGATTTTATCAGGTCACTGGTACCCAACTAAAGTCCTGGGGTTTGACGGTCCCATTTGCTAGTTCACAGCTTCAATTATTTAATTTGAATACGGCCAATTTAGTTGAAAAAGTAAGTGCAAATATAGGCGTTGGCTTAAACGAAAATGCGATTGAAGTGCAGGATGGGGGAGATGGTCAATTTGATAACCAAGATTACTTTTTATTTTATAGCCAAGGGAATATTCAATGGAAATGGAATGGATCATTGCAATTATTCGAGCATAGTAAAAATGTACACGGCGATTCGGTGTACTATTTTATTTCACTAGGGAAGGATGGCAAAAGGATTCAAAAGCTAAATTCAAATTATGTAGCAAATGCCACCACTGATATTTTTGATGAAAGATGGGTGATGGAGAAAGACACAATCAATATTTTAAATAGTGGTCAAATATGGTGGGGACCAGCCATGGGTTTAGGTATAGGAAAGCAATCAAAAATTAATACTTCTTTAAATATGGAGGGTTTAATGAATCCATCTGATTTAATATTTAAATTAAATTATGCTGCAGCTACCACAACTTCTGCTGCGAATTTTGAGTTGACGCTGAATGATCAAAAATTAAGAACGACCATTGTTGCGCCCATTTCTGGATACATATATGATGATGCCGCCAATGTGGTCATGGATACTTTCAGAATTCCCTTGTCCAATAATTTGATCAGCACAAATTTAGCAACCGCAAACTTGGGTGTTGGCTATGTCAGTGCGAATACAAATAGTACGGGCTGGATTAACTATATCACGCTCCAGGCAAAACGAAAAATAGGTTTTTATGGCGGCGCAAAGTCGGTCGCATTTCGAAATACCAGTTTGGTGGGAAATGGAAAAGTAATTCAATATCAAATTAAAGATGCCGATGCATCCACTAAAATATGGGAGGTGACCCAGCCGGAAAATCCAGTGGAGATGGTGAATAATTTTCAAAACGGAGTTGCTAGTTTTATTCAAAGGGCAGATACTTTGCGTGAGTTTTTTGGCGTCAATAAATCAGGATATGAAACACCTAGTTTGGTGGAAGTATTAAACATCGACTATCCAAGTTTATTAAATACCCCAGCTGCAGATTATATCATAATTACTGCATCAAATTATTTAAAAGCGGCGGACAGTTTAGCAAAATTTCATGCGGTAAATAATAACTTATCTACTTTCGTAACCACCACTTCGCGTGTATTTAATGAATTTTCAGGAGGTCAGCCAAGCCCCATCGGCATTAGAAACTATATCAAATATATTTATGACAAGGCAAAGAAAAATAATACCATAACTCCAAAGTATTTATTGTTCATAGGCATCGGCAATTTTGATTATAAAAAAATAGATAACCAAATACAAGTGCCTAGTTATGAAAGCGGGAGTTCGAATTCGGTTTTATCAAGTTATACCACGGACGATTTTTTTGTTATTTTAAAAGAGGGGGAAGATATTAATTCGCCACAAGGAATTCAGTCATTGGCTTTGTCAGTTGGAAGGCTACCAGTGAAAAATGCAGTAGACGCAGAAGCGACTGTTAAAAAATTAATACAATACCAAAGTCAAAAAAACTTAGGTGCGTGGCGTAATCAAATAACCTGGGTAGCAGATGATGGTGATTATAATTTGCATTTGCAACATGCCGAAGAAATTTCATCAGGATTGAAACAAAATCAACCCAAATGGAATCAAAAAAAAATATACCTGGATTTATTTCCAGCAATCAATTCTTTTGCAGGTAATACGTATCCGTTGGCGAATAATATGATTAAGCAAATGGTGAATAATGGAACTTTGATTTTGAACTATACCGGGCATGGGAATTATACACGATTGGCTGAGGAAGCAGTGGTTACCCAAAATGAAATTGTGCAGTGGGATAATGCGGGTAAACTTCCCTTGATGATTACAGCCAGTTGTGATTTTGCGCCATTTGACCAACCGCAAATTTCACCCATTGGGTTTGATGCTTTTGTTAAAAATGAAAAAGGGATTGTCGGATTAGTGGCTGCAAGCAGGTTGGTTTTTGCATTTAATAACAAGGAAATTAATGAGGAGTTTATTCAGCAATTATTAGTCCCTGATCCCCTTGATAATTACAAAAGTATTGGCGCCGCTTTGCAAAATGCGAAATCAAATTATTGGAAAAAGGGGAGCGATTATATCAATGCCTTTAAATTTAATTTAATGGGTGATCCCGCAATGCAATTGGCTAAACCAAAGTATAAGGTTAATATTGAGCGGATCAATCAAAAAATATTTAAAGGGAAGGACACCTTAAAAGCAGGTGGAAAGTATCAGGTGGCAGGAACGATTAAGGCCAATGGAAATGTACTCAATAATTTTGATGGATTGATTGAATTTACTTTATTTGATATTCCAAAAAAGCAAAAAACATTGTCGAATGTTTCATCAAGTATTCCGGTTCATGTTGCAACCCAAGAAAATATTTTATTTAAAGGGAATGCAGTTGTAGCCAAAGGATTATTCACGGTTGATTTTATTTTACCAAAGGAGGTAGCCATCAATCAAGGGGCTTTGAGAATGCAATTATATGCGTCCAATAACTTTGGGAATGCAGATGCTATTGGCATATATGATAGTTTGTTTGTAAATGCATTTTCAGAAAATATTTCAACGGACACTTCTGGACCCGTTTTTGAAAAAGTATTCATCAATGACACTGTAAATGAGTACAAACAAAAAACCTGGATTCAAGCGAATTCAAATTTATATATCAATTTAAAAGATAGTTCAGGTATTCAAACATCAGGAAATTCCTTGGGCCATGATATTAGTTTGGTCATTGATGGAGAAGCGCAAAGTCCGATTATTTTAAATAATTATTATACTGCAGATGTGAATACCTATCAAAGTGGTAAAATAAAATATGCCCTTCCCACATTAAGTGCTGGGGTGCATCAACTCATTATTAAAGCCTGGGATTTAATTGGAAACTCCAATAAGGATACTTTAAATGTCATTGTACCCAATAGTCAAACTTTGATGGTTAAAAATTTAACAAATTACCCTAATCCAGTGCAATCTAGCACGCGTTTTAGCTTTGAAATTAGCCAACTCAAGGAGGCGAATAAATCGCTGATATATTCCATTGAAATATATAATAATTTAGGAATAAAGCAGTTGGCCAAAACTTTCGAAGGCCCACTCGTAAATAGGGTGGTGTTATCAAATGTTATTGACTTAAGGTTGCTGCCTGCAGGCACCTATTTTTACAAATTAATTGTGAAGGATGACCAACAAGAATTACAACTCAGCAATAAGTTTATCAAATATTAGTTACCAATAGCTATCTTTACATTATTATAATGAAAATCATGAAAAACGCATTATCTGTAAATAGGGGATTACGAAAAGTGGGCATCTTGTTTATAGCTTTATTTTGTATTTCACAAGGGGTACATGCGCAAATTTATAATAAGCGAATTAATACCGCGGTGCCTTTTATGCGCATATCGCCTGATGCAAGATCGGCGGGTATGGGAAATTTATCTTTAGCAATGTCACCTGAAGCCAACGATTTGTTTGGAAATACTGCGAAACTACCAATGCTTGAAAAAAACAGTGGTTTTTTAATTAACTATACGCCTTGGCTAAAAGATTTGGGTTTGTCTGATGTTTATTTGGCAAGTATGGGGTATTATAAAAAGTTAAATGAGTTTAGTAGTATTAATAGTTCCTTGCGATTTTTTAGTTTGGGAAATATTACTTTTTCGGATGAATATGGAACGCAGTATTTAGATACTAAACCTTCTGAATTTAGCTTTGATGCGGGATATAGTATATTATTAACGCAGAATTTAAGTTTGGGTGTGACCTTGCGTTATATCAATTCAAGGTTGGTTCAAGGGGCGCTATTAAATTCAAGTACTAATTTTAGAGCCGGCAATACGCTTGCAGGGGACATTAGCTTGTACTTTAAGCAAAATGAAAATGGACAAGGTTTTCATGCAGGTTTATTAATGTCCAATTTGGGGGGTAAAATAAATTACTCTAACGAAAATACAAGGAAGTATTTCATTCCAGCCAATCTTGGATTAGGTTTGGGCTACTTAACAAAATTTGATAGTGATAATTCCCTAGAATTTGGCGTTGATGTAAACAGATTATTGGTACCTGCATATCCAGATCTTTCCACCGGTGGAACCGATGATCAATATTTTTCTCAATCCGTGGTCTCAAGTTGGTTCAATTCCTTTACAAAACAATATGGTCCGCCATTAGGCGAAACATTGAAGGCTTCAGTCGGAGCTGAATATAATTACAACAGCATCTTTTACTTAAGAACAGGGTATACCTATGAATCTCAAGTTTCAAGTAATGGTCAATACTTCACCATAGGTTCCAGTTTTCAGTATTTGCAAAGCAAGTTTAACATATCTTATTTAGTTCCATCTGGGGGTGGGTTGTCAAGAAATCCTTTATCTAATACCATTAGATTTGGTTCCATCTTTTATTTTTAACCTATTCTTAATTTACTGTTGTTATTTCAATTACTAATTCCTTTGATTTTTACTTACTTTTGTTGGCATGCCACACCAAGTCCAAATTGTAAATATTAGTCATCATCCCTTGCCGGCTTATGCAACCATTGGATCATCGGGCATGGATGTAAGGGCCTTTTTAACTTCGCCCATCACATTAGCCCCCATGCAAAGATGTTTGATACCTACCGGACTTTCTTTAGCTATTCCTGAAAATTGGGAAGCACAAATCAGACCCCGTAGTGGTTTGGCCATTAAACAAGGGATTACTTGTTTAAACACGCCAGGAACTATTGATGCAGATTACAGAGGAGAAATAAAAGTAATTTTAATAAATTTATCTCAGGAGCCCCAAACAATTAATGATGGCGATCGTATTGCGCAAATGGTTTTTCAATCTGTTGAAAAAGTAGATTGGAAACTAGTTGTTGCATTAGACGAAACGCAAAGAGGAACTGGTGGATTTGGGCATACAGGAAAAAAATAATGACATACATGGTGCAACAAAAATATTTATTTGGTTTTTTATTGCTTCTAGCAACTTCTTGCGCCACATTTAAAAAAGTGCAGATTATTCAAGATGCGGTATCTAAAAGCGATACCACCAAACGCCAATTTGTTGCAGAAATAAAAAAAGTTGATTCCCTAGCAATTGTTAAAAATATATTAAGCAAAATTGCCATCGCAAAGCTTGATTATAAAACAATGAATGCGAGAATTAAGGTGGAATACCAGTCCGCGAAAGATGCTGATTCTTTTATTGCCAATGTGAGTATGATTAAGGATAGTCAAATTTATATTACGATTCGAGGCGACATGGGTTTTATTGGAATTAAGGCTTATATAAAAAAGGATAGCGTTGTTTTGTTGTATCCTTTAAATAAAACAAAAAGTATTGAGCGAAAACCAATCAGTTATCTGCAGGAAGTAGTAAAAATTCCATTTACCTTCAGTACCCTTCAGGATTTAATTTTAGGAAATCCAATTTTCATGGATAGCACCACTATCTTATCCTATAAGTCCAATGACAATCAATTTCAAGTAAGTTTAATGGGAAGATTGTTTAAAAATTTAGTGATTTTAAATAATGATAATTCTAAAGTGTTGCATTTGAAATTAGATGATGTAGATTTAAATCAGCATCGTACTTGCGATATTGCTTTTAACGATCATATCAATGTTGGTCAATATCAGTTTCCTTTAAAAAGAGCTATTTCGATTGTAGCACAGCAGAAACTGGATATTCAAATGGAAGTCAAGGAATTTACATTTAATGAGCCTGTTAAATATACTTTTGCTATACCTAAAAGTGGCACACCTAAAACAGTCAAGCGGAAGTAATCAATATTGCGAAATAAAATATTATGTTTAAAAAAATCATACTCTTTGTTTTATTATTAATTTTTGCCAATGTGCATGTGCAATCGCAAGCAAATGGCTCAAGGGAAGATTTGCAAAAGGAAGAGCAGTCTATTCGTAAAGAGTTAGATGAGTTGAATCGTTTATTAGAGCAAACCAAAAAGAATAAGAAAAGTTCTTTGGGGCAATTGGCAGTCATTCGAGATAAAATTAAAAAAAGAGAGGCTTTAATTAATGGGATTAAAAAGCAGGTACAAATTTTAGACAATGCTATTTACACCAACCAATTAGACATCCAAAAACTAAACAAGGATTTAGATACATTAAAATCGAGGTATGCTAAAAGTATCATCTTTGCATACAAAAGTCGCAGTGCATATGAATACTTAAGTTTTTTGTTTTCGGCAAATAGTTTTAATGACGCAGTTAAGCGGATAACCTATTTAAAAAGTTATCGACAAAATAGAACTGCACAAGCGCAAGCTATTGACTTATCTCAAAAGGATTTAGGGGTAAAAATTGAAACATTAAGTTCGAATAAAAAAGACCGATTAAAAACATTGAATGTTCAAAATGACCAATTGAAAGTTTTGGTGGTAGATAGAAAAGAACAGGATAAGGTAGTGAATCAATTAAAAAGCAAGGAGCAAGAAATTACAGCACAAGTGCGCCAAAAGGAGTCTCAACGTAAAAAAATGCAACAAGCAATCTTGACTATTATTAGAAGAGAAACTTTAGAAGCAGAGAAAAAAGAGAAAGACAGATTGGCTAAACTAAAAGCCAATAATGATAATAACAAACCAAAGCCAAGTAGTGAAAATAAAACGGCAACAGCAACTGGCGCTAAGGTAAGTGCTGGCGAAGGGGGTTTAAAAAGTACAACAGATAACCGTCCTTATTCTGCTCTAGAAACAACAGAAGAAGGCAGGGAAACATCCGTTTCATTTGAAACCAATAAAGGTAATTTACCTTGGCCTGCGGATAAGGGGTATGTGTATATACATTTTGGTGTTGAAAGTATTCCTGGTACCAAATTGAATCGAAAAAGTGACGGTATTGAATTAGCAGCACCCAAGGGAACTTCGGTTCGAAGTGTTGCTAACGGAAAGATTTCCTATGTGGGGGATGTGAATGGTGATTTAACAATTATCGTTCAACATGGTAAATACTTCACGATGTATACTTACTTAAATAATGCGACTGTGAATGTGGGACAGGAAGTGAAAGCGGGAACCGTTTTAGGCAAGTCGGGTGTGAACCTAGATGGGGAGGGTGCCATTTCCTTTATGATTTATAACGAAAAAGGAGTAGCCTTGGATCCTGAATCTTGGTTAAAAAACAGAAGGTAGTTTTTTGCTTTTCTTTTTTTATCTTACAATTAATTAAACGATTGTAATGCCAAAATATATCTTATCCTTTGATCAAGGAACGACTAGTAGTCGCGCTATTTTATTTGATCATCAAGGACAAATTCACGCAACGTCTCAAAAAGAATTTACGCAAATTTTTCCCAAAGCAGGATGGGTTGAACACGATCCGCTTGAAATATGGAGTACACAAATGGGCGTGGCTACCGAGGCGATTAGCATGAAGGGATTGTCCATAGACGATGTTGCTGCTATTGGGATTACCAATCAAAGAGAAACCACCGTTGTTTGGAATAAAATTACAGGGGTGCCTATTTATAATGCAATTGTTTGGCAGGATAGAAGAACTGCAGACTTTTGTGATACTTTAAAAGCCAAAGGACTTGCACAAAAAATTCAAGAAAAAACAGGCCTTGTGATTGATGCTTATTTTTCGGGTTCAAAGGTGAAATGGATTTTAGATCATGTGGAAGGCGCGCGCGAATTAGCCAACAAAGGGGAATTAATTTTTGGAACGATTGATACCTGGTTGGTTTGGAAATTAACCAATGGTAAAGTACATGTAACTGATGTGACCAATGCATCAAGAACCATGTTATTTAATATTCACACATTACAATGGGATAAGGAATTATTAGAAATATTAGATGTCCCAGCTTCGATGCTGCCTGAAGTAAAAAGTAGTAGTGAAATTTATGGGCATACCACACAATTATTTGCACATCATGAAATTCCGATTGCTGGAATTGCGGGTGACCAACAAGCTGCATTGTTTGGACAAATGTGTACGGAAGCGGGCATGGTGAAAAACACTTATGGTACGGGTTGTTTTATGTTAATGCATACCGGTGAAAAAGCGGTGACTTCAAAAAATAATTTATTAACCACCATTGCATTGCAAATTAATGGGCGCACTTATTATGCGTTGGAAGGAAGTGTATTTATTGGCGGCGCAGTAGTACAATGGTTAAGAGATGGCTTACACTTAATTCGAAATTCATCAGAAATTGAAGCATTGGCAAGTCAAGTAAAAGATACGGATGGCGTATATCTTGTTCCTGCGTTTGCAGGTTTAGGTGCGCCCTATTGGAATCAACATGCAAGAGGCACCATCGTTGGCATAACGCGCGGTACTTCGTCCGCGCATATTGCGCGCGCGGCACTCGAAAGCATTGCATTTCAAAGTTATGATTTACTAAAAGCAATGGAAGCTGATGCAGGAATCCCTATTGCGGAATTAAGAGTGGATGGCGGCGCTACACATAATAACTTACTCATGCAATTTCAGTCTGATATTGTAAACACCAAAGTGATTCGTCCAACGATGGTTGAAACGACTGCATTAGGCGCCGCTTATTTGGCAGGGTTGGCAGTGGGTTTTTGGAAAGACATAGATGAATTAAGCGCTAAGTGGCAAATTGATCAAACCTTTGAGCCGAAAGTAAATGAAGCAAAAAGAGCCGAGTGTATTCAAGGTTGGGCGCGTGCAATTAAAGCAACAAATCATTGGTAAAATTTATTGGAATAAATACTTGTAAATAAGTGCATGTTTAATTGTAATTTTTTAAATAAATATTTTTAACGCTCATTTTTTCTTAATTTAATATATCGTTTACAACTAAAATAGAACATCATGACTCCTTTTGCAGCTGAATTTTTAGGAACAGCCCTTGTCATCACCATTGGTAATGGGGTTGTTGCCAATGTTGTACTTCCCAACACGAAGGGAAATAATGGCGGACTCATTTCCATTGTTTTGGGATGGATGATTGCTGTTTTTATAGGAGTATATGTAACAAGTAGTATTAGTGGGGGGCATTTAAATCCTGCCGTAACTATTGCACTTGCGAGTGCAGGTAAATTTAGTTGGGCCTTAGTACCATCTTATATTTTAGCCCAAATGTTGGGAGCTATGATTGGCGCTTTACTTGTTTGGATGTTATATAAGGACCATTTCAATGAGTGTAATGATGCATCTGCGCAACTAGCAGTTTTTAGCACCGGCCCTTCTATTCGAAATTTGCCCCAAAACTTCATCACGGAAACCGTGGCAACTATGCTTTTTTTAATAGGGATCTTTTTCCTTAAACCAGCCGGGTCTGATTTGGGGTCATTATCCGCTTTGCCAGTAGCCCTATTAGTGGGTGGAATTGGCTTTGGATTGGGCGGACCCACGGGTTGGGCCATTAATCCGGCGAGAGATTTGGGGCCTAGAATGATGCATTTTATTCTGCCAATGAAGGGGAAAGGCAGCAGTGATTGGGGGTATGCGGCAGTTCCGGTATTTGGACCCATTATTGGTGGAATTTTAGCTGCGATTATCTACCTACAATTTTTGCAATAATCTTGCAATACCTTATCTTTGCAGCCGAAATAGAATATTATGGCAACAACAGGTAAAATCAAACAAATTATTGGCGCAGTAGTGGATGTGCAATTCCCTAATCAGAATGCACTTCCTGAAATCTATAATGCCCTAGCTATCTTAAAACCAAATGGCGAAAAAATTATTCTTGAAGTGCAACAGCACTTAGGAGAGGATAGTGTACGTGCAATTGCGATGGAAGGAACAGAAGGTTTGGTTAGAGGTATGGAAGTAGAAGATTCAGGTAAACCAATTTCAATGCCAGTAGGTGAAGGAATCAATGGTCGTTTGTTTAATGTAACAGGGGATGCCATTGATGGTTTGCCACAATTAGATAAATCAAATGGTCGTCCAATTCACGCAGTTGCTCCAAAGTTTGAGGACTTAAGTACTGCAACTGAAGTTTTGTTTACAGGAATTAAAGTAATTGACTTGATTGAGCCATATGCAAAAGGTGGAAAGATTGGTTTGTTTGGCGGTGCGGGTGTTGGTAAAACAGTATTGATTCAAGAGTTAATTAATAATATTGCCAAAGGGCATGGTGGATTATCCGTATTTGCGGGTGTGGGTGAAAGAACACGTGAGGGTAATGACTTATTACGTGAGATGATTGAAGCAGGGATCATGAAATATGGTGATGCTTTCAAACATAGCATGGAAGAAGGTGGATGGGATTTAAGCAAAGTAAACTTAGAGGAATTAAAAGAATCAAAA
>CAJBLA010000167.1 GCA_903953815.1 uncultured Bacteroidota bacterium
AATACTTGGATGATCACTTCCTCTAAACTGCGCAAATACCAGCCTAAGTCGGTTTTAAACTTATCTAAATCTAATATGGGATATCCTACTACTTGCTGCAAACCATGATAAGTGATATCCCCCCCACGATTGATATGATAAAATTCGATGCCTAAATTTTGTAATTGTTCCTCAGATACCAACACATGCTCCCTTTTGCCGCTTTTACCTAATGTAAATACAGGCGGATGCTCTACCATTAACAAGCGATGTTCCGTATTGGCTTGATCTGCAGGCATATCGCTTGCCCGATTGATCGATTTTAATTGGGTGTTTTTTAATAACAACTCCTCCTGATAATCCCAGGTTGGTTTATAGGATTTTACCCCTAAATCTTCAAAAAACACTTTTTGCCGCATAAGACAAAGTTACAAACTAAGCCGCAATATCCTACTTTTGCATCATGTCAGAAGAAATAGAAATAGTTGGTGAAGAACAAAATGAATCCATTTACGAAAAACTCGTATTTAATATTGACAAGGGGCAAGAGCCAACGCGTATTGACAAATGGCTGCAAAGTCATATTGAAGGAATCACGCGTAATAAAATACAAAATGGGATTGAAGGTGGTTTTTTAACGGTGAATGGAAAAGTAGTCAAAAGCAATTATAAAACAAGACCAGGCGATGAGGTGGTGTATATGAGTTATATTAATCCTGATTATACCGAGCTTAAGCCGGAAGCCATGGATTTGAATATTGTATATGAAGATGAAGCAGTCATGGTTATCAATAAGCCGTCAAACATGGTCGTTCACCCTGGTATTGGAAACTATACAGGTACTTTATTGAATGGCGTGGCACATCACTTACTTTCGAAGAACCCAACTTTAAGCGAAGATGTATTGCCTCGATTTGGACTAGTACATCGTATTGATAAAAATACAACAGGACTAATTGTACTTGCCAAAACACCCGAAGCTGCGTCACATTTAGCGAAACAATTTTTCAACCATACAGTGGAACGGAAATATATGGCCTTGGTTTGGGGTAATGTTGCGTCCGAAGAGGGAACCATTGAGGCGCACATCGCTAGACACAAACAAAATAGAAAAATGTTTGACGCTTATCCTGAAGGTGAAATAGGTAAACATGCCATTACGCATTATAAGTTATTAGAAAGCTATAATTATGTTTCATTGGTATCTTGTATTTTAGAAACTGGAAGAACCCATCAGATTAGGGTACACATGAAACATATTGGTCATACTTTATTCAATGATTGGGAATATGGTGGAGATAAAATATTAAAAGGTACCATTTATACCAAGTACAAGCAGTTTGTTGATAATTGCTTCGAGATTTGTCCTAGATGCGCATTACACGCTGCAACGCTAGGCTTTATTCACCCTACGACTAACGAAAAAATTGTTTTCAAAAGCGAATTGCCTTCCGATATGCAAGGGGTAATTGAAAAATGGAAAAATTATAAAGCAGCAGCACATCAATAGTTCTATTTTATAAAATTATTTAAGTACGGGACATCAAAATAAAAAAAGTCCTTCCCTATTCAGGAAGGACTTTTTTATGAAATTTATTTTTTCAATAAATTTTAATCAACCTAATTTTTGTTTTGTGCATTTTGCATTGGTGACAACCCAATAGATTGACCACGACCAAAGCCTTTCATTTTAAACATTGTGAACTTGGAAGGAGCCAAAACATTTGGCCACTTGTTATTTGACTCATCAATGTCTGCAGTTTCACGCATTGGATCTAATTGAATAGACACTGCTTTTTTATTGGTTATGAAAACACTAGTCACTTTATTCTCATTCTTTCTCCAAATTTGCGCTGATAATTTTTGTGTTTCTTTCGTACCATCTGCAAAAGTAAATTCTACTATGATTGGCATCACCAAACCACCTTTGTTCAAGAAAGTGATTTCATACAAATTAACATCCGTATACTTTGCTTTCTCTGCCTCTGTCAATGCTTCTGGCGCACCAAAATTCATTGCAGGTTGTTTTGCAGCAGTGTCATAAGGCTCGATACCACGATCATATCTCCAATAAAAATCGCGAAGTGAAGTATCTGAATCTGTTAAAAACACAATTGATTTATCCGCTCTATTTCTTACTTTAGAAATGTCATCAAAAGCAGGCACCTGTGGCTTATCCATTCCTCTTGCACCACCACCCATTCCACCACGACCACCACGCATCATAGCACCACCCATTGAAGCAGGAGCTGCTGCAGTTGCATCATATACCGCATGTTTTACAGTATCAATAGCAATATCTACTGGATCAATTCCGTAGAACCACCCTCTCCAATACCAATCTAAATCAACTGCACTCGCATCTTCCATGGTTCTGAATAAATCAGCGGGTGTTGGATGCTTAAATGCCCAACGACGCGCATATTCTTTAAATGCATAATCAAATAATTCACGTCCCATAATTGTTTCTCTCAAAATATTCAATGCCGTTGCAGGCTTTGTATAAGCATTCGGACCAAACTGAATAATATTTTCACTGTTACTCATGATGGGTTCTAACTGATCTTTAGGCAAACGCATATAATCCGCAATGGACCATGCTGGACCACCACGAGAAGGGAATTTATTATCATATAATTCCTCTGTCAAATATTCTACAAATGAATTTAATCCTTCATCCATCCATGACCATTGACGCTCATCACTGTTAATAATCATTGGGAAAAAGTTATGGCCTACTTCATGTATAATTACCCCTAACATACCATTTTTAGCAGACTCGGTATAAGTACCATCCGCACTTGTTCTTCCATAGTTAAAACATATCATTGGATATTCCATTCCATTAGATGCTTCAATACTTTGTGCTACAGGATATGGATAGGCAATACTAAATTTAGAATAACTTTTAATCGTATGTGCTACTGCCTTCGTTGAAAACTTACGGTACAAACCATACGCCTCTTTTCCATAAGCACTCATACACATTACTTTTTTACCCTCCACATTTGCAGCCATTGCATCCCAAATAAACTTACGGCTACTTCCAAATGCAAAGTCACGTACATTCTCTGCATTAAACACCCAAGTTTCATTCGTTGTTGCTTTATTTTTTTCTGCAGCTTTTGCCTCGTCTAAAGTAACCACTTCAACAGGTTCTGTTGCAGTTTGCGCTTTAGTCCATCTTGCCAACTGCGCAGCAGATAATACCGCAGGATAGTTTTGTCCTTGTCCTGTTGCCATCACCACGTGATCACTTGGCACTGTAATTGCTACTTTATAATTTCCAAAAACCAAAGCGAACTCACCACGACCCGTAAATTGATGATTTTGCCATCCTTGGAAATCAGAATACACACATAAACGAGGATACCACTGAGCCATGGTAAATAAATAGTTGCCATCTTCTGGGAAATATTCAAAACCACCACGACCAGCAACGGTCATACGATCTGTAATTTTATAACTCCAGTTTAATTTGAAAGTAAATTTTTGACCTGGCTTTAAAGCAGCAGGTAAATCAATACGCATCATCGTACCATTGATGGTGTATTTTAATTTCGCACCTACCGCATCTGTTAAAGAGGAGATGATATGACCTAAACCATTGTCTGATTTTTGTTCCATCAATTTATCTATCGTTGCAGGTGTTACTGCGCGACCCATTCTACTTTCCTCAGGAAAGCCACCATTATTGACAGTGCTATGTTCATTCTCATCTAATTGCAACCACAAATAAGTCAACACATCCGGTGAATTATTAAAATAAGTGACTGTTTCAGCACCTGTTAATAATAATTTTTTCTCATCCAAAGTTGCTTTAATATCATAGTCAGCTCTTTGTTGCCAATACTTGACACCAGGTGCACCACTCGCTGTTCGATATTCGTTGGGCGTTGGTAAAATGGTACCTAACTGTTCAAACTTGTTCCCATGATTGGACGTTGGATTGTTACGAATGTCTTGTGCAATTAACACAGTAGCACTTGCAATAATTAACAAACAAGTACTCACTAATTTTTTAAAATTCATCTGTTCAATTTTTTAATTAAAAAAAGGGGCAATGCGATCTAAAACCATATTTAAAGCAAAAAAGCAAGCTATAAAAGACCCAATCCTGAGATATAACCTGCGATCTGCCTTGAAAAGGGATACGAATATAAACGAAAAAAGTAAAATAATACTAACAATCAATAGCTGTCCCAGCTCTAGTCCCAAATTAAATGAAAAAAGTGGCCCAATAAGGCTTTCTTCCTGCCCTAAAAGGCTTTTTAAGTAGTTACTAAAACCCAAACCGTGGATGAGCCCAAAGAATAGGGCTGCAAAGTAGATGAACGGATATTTGGAGGTAAAACTGAAATCTTTGACCAAATAATTGGATATCGCAGTTAATAAAATGGTGATGGGTATTAAAACCTCAATTACACTAACTGGGAAATTGACCCAGTTTAAAGTGCTTAATGCAAGGGTTACAGAATGGCCAATCGTAAAGGATGTGACTAAAACCAATATCTTTTTCCAATCTTCCCAAACATACCTAATCACCAATGCCAAAATAAATAGGATATGATCCGATCCATTGATATCGATGATATGTCTAAATCCTAATCTGAGGTAAATCAGCAAATCATCCATGAAATGAAAATTTTGTTATGTTAAATTAATCAAGACCTTTGTAAAATACAAATAAACATTATGGCGCTCATCGGATTCAACCCATTTATTTCAGCATTGATTGCATTGATACACCCCTTTTTCGTATCAGTGATTGAAATTAACCATAATGAAAAGGAAGCCACTATCGAAATTAGCGTTCGAACTTTCACCAATGACCTTGAAAAAATGATGGGGGCTGATGCTAAAACCACGATCGATTTGTCGCAAGCCAATCAAAAAAATAAAGCAGATGCGTTAATTGCAGCATACATGACCAAACGCTTAAATTTGAATGCGAATGGCACTAAATTTAATTTAGAATATGTTGGATATGAAATACAAAAGGAAAGCACCTGGTCCTATTTTGAAGTAAAAAATGTGAAACAACTCAGCCAGCTTGCTATTAATTGTGAAATACTATTTGGCGTAAACGATCAGCAAATAAATATTTTTCATGTAAAATCAAAAGGTATTCGAAAAAGCTACGAGCTTGTATACCCAAAAAAGTCAACACAGTTTAATTTTTAGCTGCTCCATCAAATGGACTGCATCGAGCCCCGCTTCCACTTGGAATAAATGAAAGCGACCCCCCAACCAAAAATGATGCCAATGATTGCTCCTGCAATTACATCTACAGGATAATGCACACCAACATATACTTGTGCATAGGAAATGATTCCAGCCCAAACTAAAAATAAATACCGATAATTATTAAAGAGGGGTTGTAAAGTAAAGAATATAAACGTAGCTATTCCAAAATGATTAGCGGCATGAGAGGAAGTAAAACTAAAGGAGGTCAAACAATGGTCTACTACTAATTTTACTTTGTCTAAAATCAACGGATCTTGACATGGTCTGAGTCGGTGCACAATGGGCTTAAAAAAATTACTACTCACTTGATCCGTTAATGTAACATTGACAATGGCAAGTAGTAACCATTTCCATGTTTTAACTTTTAATTTTCTGATCAAAAAAATTAAAAAAACCACATAAAAAGGAATCCAATTATCAGAAGTCCGAAACCAAAGGAGGCATTTATCTAAAAAAGTATTGGTCCACTGCCCATTTATTCGAAAAAATAGGGCCTGATCCCATTTTATTATACTTTCCATTAAATTTTGCATCATTCCATAAAGATACAAGAATGCAAAAATTTAAAGTAAATTTGCAGAACCTATTTTTATAATATAACCTAAAGTTAATGGCACTTATTAAAAGCATATCTGGATTTAGAGGCACCATTGGAGGCAGGCCCAATGATAACTTAACGCCTATTGATATTGTCAAATTCGCTTCCGCTTACGGGACCTGGCTAAAGCAAAAATCAGCCGGCCCCAAAAAAGTAGTGGTAGGCAGGGATGGCAGAATTAGCGGCAATATGGTTGCTAATTTAGTGGAGCAGAGCCTTATTGCTTTAGGTATTGATGTGATTCAGTTAGGATTAAGCACCACCCCTACCGTTGAAATGTGCGTTGTTTTTGAAAAAGCAGATGGGGGAATTATATTAACTGCCAGCCATAATCCCAAAGAGTGGAATGCATTAAAATTATTAAATCAGAAAGGAGAATTTGTAAATGCAGCAGAAGGTAAAACCATTTTATCCTTAGCCGCGAATGAAGATTTTGATTATGCAGATATAGCTCATATGGGTAAAATTATTCAGAATGATACCAGCTTACAAAAACATATTGACGCCATACTTAATTATCCATTGGTAGATATTGCAGCAATTAATAAAGCCCAATTCTCTATTGTAGTTGATGCTATTAATAGCTCAGGCGCTTTTGCAGTTCCTGCCTTACTTAAAGCAATAGGTGTTACAAATATTAAGGTATTAAATTCCGAAATACATGGAAATTTCGCACACAATCCAGAACCCTTAAAAGAACATTTAACTGAATTATGCAGCACTGTAGTAAACACCAAATCCGATTTAGGTATTGCTGTAGACCCTGATGTTGACCGCCTTTGCTTTGTAAGTGAGGATGGCGAGTTATTTGGAGAAGAATATACCTTAGTGGCTATTGCAGATTATATATTGCAACATAAAAAAGGAAGTACTGTAAGTAATTTATCATCCACGCGCGCCTTGCGAGACATTACAGAAAAAAATGGCTGCAACTATTTTGCCAGTGCTGTTGGCGAAGTAAACGTGGTTGAAAAAATGAAACAAGAAAATGCTGTGATTGGTGGAGAAGGAAACGGTGGTATCATTGTTCCAGATTTGCATTATGGAAGAGATGCTTTAATTGGTATCGCATTATTTTTAACGCATTTAGCAAAATTAAAACTAAGCGCGGCTGCATTAAAAGCGAGTTTGCCAGCTTACTATATGAGCAAGAAAAAAATGGAATTAGACGCTTCTATTTCATTAGAAAATATATACGCTGGTTTAGAAAAACAATTTTCCACTTATGCTATTAATAAAATAGATGGTATGAAAATTGACTTTGAAAACAAATGGGTGCATTTAAGACCCAGTAATACAGAACCCATTATTCGTATTTATACGGAAGCCCCCACACAATTGGAAGCGGACGATTTAGCCGATAATATTATTTCAATAATTCATAGCATTTAGTAATTTTAACGGGTATGGAAAGAATCTACTTTGACAATGCTGCTACAACACCCATCGACACAGATGTGCTGGAAGCAATGTTGCCCTTTTTTAAGGAACAATTTGGGAACCCCTCTTCCATATACAGCTATGGCCGCGAAACACGCATGGCTATTGAAAAAGCCAGAAAATCAATAGCAGCTATATTAGGTGCGAAACCTTCAGAAATATTTTTTACCAGCGGTGGCACCGAAAGCACCAATACTGTTTTGCATGCAGCGATCACCGATTTAGGTTGCAAGCATATCATCAGCTCACCTATTGAGCATCATGCGACGCTTCATACAGTTGAATATTTGGCAAAAGCACACCAAATAAAATTATCTTATGTAGCTATTTTACCCAATGGTCATATAGATTTTAATCAATTAGAAGAATTATTAAACAATAGTTCCGAAAAAACTATTGTTACCATCATGCACGCTAACAATGAAATTGGCAATTGTATCAGTTTACATGAGGTGGGTGCACTTTGCAAAAAACACAATGCCTACTTCCATAGCGATACGGTTCAAACCGTAGGACATTTTAATTTTGATTTAAAAAATATACCAGTTGATTTTATCACTGCTGCAGGGCACAAATTTCACGGCCCAAAAGGTACAGGTATATTATATATCAATGAAAATATCAAAATCAATCCGTTTCTACACGGCGGTGCGCAAGAAAGAAATATGCGTGCAGGCACCGAAAATGTGTATGGCATTGTTGGTTTTGCAAAGGCTCTAGAATTGTCAAATCAAAATCATAATATTGACAAGGAATATATTTCAGGATTAAAAAAATACATGTACGATTCTCTAGTGAGTAATATCCCATCGGTTAGCTTTAATGGAGATACTTTTGGAGATAGTTTATATACTTTACTAAGCGTAAACTTTCCTAAGAATCAAAAAACGGAAATGCTCCTTTTTAATTTAGACATTCAACATATTTGCGCAAGTGGTGGTAGTGCTTGCTCAAGTGGTGCGCAACAAGGCTCTCATGTTATTGCCGCACTCCATAAAACATCAGATATCGTTACCGTTCGCTTTTCATTTTCTAAATATAATACGACACAGGAAATTGACAGGGTTGTAGCAACGCTAACCACCTTATTGTAATCCCAATGATCTCCTAAAATAATAAGCCCTCTTTGATCAAAGGTCAAAGAGGGCTTATCGTATAAGAATTGTGCTAATTATTTTTTAGCGACTGTGAAATCTTTTTCCATTTTATTAACCGCTTCTATTAATTGGCCACAGGTTAATATATCTTGTACAAATGCAATTTGCTTATTGGCTAAACTATTGGGTTTACCCTGATATGCATTTTCAGCATTTACAAAAAACTGATCGTCACTCATTGCTTCACCTAATGATTTATAATAGGCTACTCCTTGTTTTAAATCCTTCAATAAAGAAACGCTTACCTTATTTGCTAATTTTAATTCTCCTGAAGCGTAACAAGCCTGTAAAAATAAATAAGAAAAGTAATTGTGTTGATTGCCTCTATTGGAAGTCATTCCATAAGGAAAATTCTTTTCATTGGTTTCTGCGTCAAATTTTCTAAGCAATTGCTGTGCACTGTCCCGCTTGCCTTCTATTGCTAATGCTTGAGCAACTTGTGAGAAAGCCAATCGCATTGAATTCAAGTGACGTCTATTTTCTTCGTCAAAATATACATTTGGATTTTTTGCATTACCAAATGAAAATTTAGTCATCATATTTTTATA
>CAJBLA010000168.1 GCA_903953815.1 uncultured Bacteroidota bacterium
AAGAAAGCGGCTCCTAAGAAGGCAGCAAAAAAAGCAGCCCCTAAGAAAAAAGTAGCGCCTAAAAAAGCAACTAAGAAAGCGGCTCCTAAGAAGGCAGCAAAAAAAGCAGCCCCTAAGAAAAAAGTAGCGCCTAAAAAAGCAACTAAGAAAGTGGCTCCTAAGAAAGTAGTTAAAAAAGCAGCCCCTAAAAAGGCAGCCCCTGCACCAGCTCCAGTTGTTGTTGAAGCGACTGTAGTAGCACCAACGCTATTTACTGAACCTACCACTGATACTCCTACTGCTTAAATTTAGCGGTAAAATTCATATCTTAATCCTCCCGTTCCGATCAATCGCGAATGGGAGGATTTTTTTATTGTCAAAACAAAATGTATGAAAAACTTATTACTACTATTATTTTTCCCTTTCCTATTACATGCGCAAAGTAATCCCATCAATGAAAAAACAAAAACCATGGAATTGCGTAAAGGTTATTTTAATTACTACTGGGACGCTACGCAAGGAAAAATTTACTTAGTCATCGACAAATGGAACAACCCATTTTTATATGTAAACTCGCTACCAGCAGGGCTTGGGTCAAATGATATTGGATTAGACAGAGGCCAAATTGGCGATTCAAGAATTGTGTATTTTAATCGCGTAGGTAAAAAAGTATTACTTACACAACCAAATTTGGACTATCGTGCAGTGACCAATGATCCAAGAGAACAAAAAGCCGTCAATGAATCATTCGCGCAATCTGTGTTGTTTAATTTTACAGTGGAAGCAGAAGATGGTAATGCTGTATTAGTAGACGCTACTTCATTTTTTTTAAGAGACGCGCATAACGCTGCCGATAAAATTAGAAAAATGAGACAAGGAACATACGCCTTAAACGAGGGTCGTTCCGCCATCTATATAACTAACACAAAAAATTTTCCAAATAATTCCGAGTTTGAAGCAACCCTTACTTTTGTAGGCGGTTCTGATGCCGGAAGATTTGTGCAAGCGGTTGCGCCATCTACCGAAGCAATCACCTTAAGAATGCACCATAGCTTTGTTGCATTACCCGATAATAAATATAAGCCAAGAGCGTATGATATTAGAAGTGGCTATTTTGGAATTACTTATTTCGATTATGGAAGTGATATCAGCGAGCCTATTCAAAAAATGTTTATTAGCAGACACCGATTAAGTAAAGTGAACCCGAATGCTGCAATGAGTGAAGCTGTGAAACCAATCATATACTATTTAGATAATGGCACACCTGAACCTATTCGTACTGCTTTATTAGAAGGTGCAAGATGGTGGAACCAAGCCTACGAGGCAGCAGGCTATAAAAATGCATTCCAAGTTCAAATTCTTCCTGACAGTGCTGACCCCATGGATATTCGTTACAATATGATTAACTGGGTACACCGATCTACCCGCGGTTGGAGTTATGGCGCAACTATTACCGATCCAAGAACAGGTGAAATTATAAAAGGCCAAGTTACTTTAGGTTCGCTTAGAGTAAGACAGGATTACTTAATATTTACTGCACTATTATCTCCTTATATGAATGGACAGCCAGTCACCGATAAAATGCGCACGGCAGCTGTTCACAGATTAAGACAATTAGCTGCACACGAAGTGGGCCACACCTTAGGACTGCAACATAACTATGCATCGAGTTTTAATAATCGCGCTTCCGTGATGGACTACCCGCACCCCAATGTATTTGTGAATGACAAAGGAGCCATTGATTTTTCAGATATCTATACCAACGAAATTGGTGAATGGGATAAGCGCGCCATTACCTATGGTTATCAAGATTTTGATAAAACCGTAGATGAAAATAATGCATTGCAAAATTTACTGATTGAGAATTCAAAAAATGGATTACAGTTTATCGCGGATGCAGATGCAAGATCAGCAAGTGGCTTTCATCCAAATGCGCATTTATGGGATAACCAAGCGGATGCAGTTGCTGGATTAAATCAAGTAATTGAGGTAAGAAAAAAAGCAATCAGTCAATTTGGTGAACAAGCCATTCCAAATGGCACCCCATTATCAAAATTGGAAGATGTATTAGTGCCATTGTATAATTACCACCGTTACCAATATGAAGCAGTGACCAAAGTGATAGGTGGTATAAACTATACCTATAGCGTTCGTGGAGATGCAAATCAAATAAAACCAACGATTTTATCAAATGAAATGCAACAAAAAGCTTTAAAAGCAGCACTAAAATGCTTGAGCGCAGAAGCTTTAACCTTACCTGAAAATATTTTACAATTAATTCCACCACGTCCTCCTTTATATTATGGCGTTGGTGAACTTTTTGAAAAAAGAATGGGTATGAGCTTTGATGCATTAAGTGCCGCTGAAGCTTTAGCTGATTTTGAACTAGGATTTTTATTTAATGTGGAGCGCGCAAATCGATTGGTACAAAATAAAGCAAGAGCTAGTGTGATAGGTTGGGATGATGTACTTGACCAAATACTTGAAAACACCTGGTATATAAAAATACCTAGTGGTTTGGCTGGAAGTATTCAACAACAAACACAACAGCAAACACTCCATTGGCTCCTTGGGGTAAGTCAAAGTACGGATGCGAACTATGAAGTGCGCAGCATCACCCAACAAAGATTAAAACAATTAAAGGCTAAGTTAGAAACACTCACTAAATCGGATCCATTGCATACTGCACATTATCAATATGCCATAGAAAGAATTAAGAGCCCTGATAAAGTGATTTTGTCAAAACCAGTAACTATTGCGCCAGGGGCACCTATTGGTTGCGATTTAGACTAATAGGTAATTAGCAAAGTCGCAAACTAAAAATCCCCGCTCGATGCATCGAGCGGGGATTTTTTAATCATCTTATTGTAAAATATCTTTTATTATTTTTTCGTGATGATAGCTATGTACGTATAAAAATTTAATCGCAGTTGGCAATTGAAGGTCCCCAAATATTGGGTGTGTAAAATATTTATTTTTATCTGCAGTAGAAAGTAAATCAGCACTTTTTCTCGCATCCTCTATTTGCTGCAAAACCATACTCATAGTAACTTCACTAGCAGGCTGAGTAAAAGAAGGTGCTTTTGCTTTTCCTCTGGGAATTTTATTCAAAAGCAATACCAAAAAAGCTTTCCAACTAAACTTCTTTTTATATAGTGCAGGGTCCGATGCTATGATTGCTTTTGCAATGGAATTAATCACCAAGCAGCTATGCATGATATGCCATCCAACGTTTGCTTCGGATACCATTTTATTGTTATTTAAATAAAGCGGCGCTTGCTTTTCAAAATCATTTAAAACTTGCAATAATTTTTTCATTTAATATATTTTTAATTTAAAAAAAAGGCTCCGTTAATTTTATTATAACGGAGCCTTTTGATAATTTTCAAGCGTTTACTACTTGATATATTTTTAAATAAACATTTTAATTGGCCCTTCTAAATAGCTCTTTAATGTTTGTAAAAATGCAGATCCTGTTGCGCCATCTACCACACGGTGATCACAGCTTAAGGTCACATTCATTACATTGCCAGGTACAATTTGACCATTTTTTACAATAGGTTCTTGCGCAATACCACCAACCGCTAATATACAAGCGTCTGGCGGATTAATGATCGCAGTAAATTGATCTATACCAAACATGCCTAAGTTAGAAATAGTGAAAGTGCTTCCTTCCCAATCGGCTGGTTGTAATTTTTTATCTTTAGCTTTTTTCGCGAACTCCTTAACAGAAACACTTATTTGCGATAAACTTAAGCCATCTGCAAAACGAAGTACAGGAACCAACAAACCTTCCTCCACTGCTACTGCAATGCCAATATTTACATGATGATTGGTGCGAATCACATCACCCAACCAACTGCTGTTTACTTTTGGATGTTGCTTCAATGAAAGTGCTACAGCTTTAACGATAAAATCATTAAAACTTATTTTAACTGGAGAAGTTTCATTGACCATTGCACGTGCTTCAACTACCGCGTCCATATTTATTTTCATCGTCAAATAAAAATGAGGTGCAGTAAATAAACTTTCGCTTAAACGCTTCGCAATTACTTTACGCATTTGTGATACTGGTGTATCCTCAAAACTTACTTGCCCAATAGGCGCTGATGCTGTATAAGTATTTGCACTTGCTGGTGTATAGTTGTCTAAATCAGTTTTTGTAATTCTTCCATGTTCCCCTGATCCTTTTACAAATTTTAAATCCACCCCTTTTTCTTTGGCTATTTTTTTAGCAAGCGGGGATGCGAAAATTCTTCCTTCATTTACAACCGTTGCAGTTGGTGCTGCAGTTGCTGCAACTACTGGAATAGCTGTGGGCGCAGGTGTTGCTTTGGATTCTTCAACGACTGGCACAGCTCCCGCTGGACTATCGGAACTATTTTTTACTGATTTCACAATTGCATCAATATCTAAACCTGGTTGGCCGATGATACATAACAATTGATTCACTAAAATTTTCTCTCCTGCTTGCGCACCTTGATATAATAAAATCCCATCTTTGTAGGATTCTAATTCCATGGTTGCTTTATCCGTTTCAATGTCTGCTAAAATTTCTCCTTTCTTTACGGCATCTCCTACCTTTTTTTGCCATCCCGCAATCACCCCCTCCGTCATTGTATCACTTAAGCGTGGCATTAAAACAACTTCCTCCATCTTACTTAAATCAATATTATCAGCACTTGCTACTACAGGAGCAGCAGGTGTTTCCACTTTTGTATTTTCAGGCGCTGCTTTTGTTTCAGAACCTGTATTGGTATTTTGTGCAACTAACGCAGAAACATCTTCTCCAGAAGTACCAATAATCGCTAATAAATCATTGACTTGCAATTTTCCGCCACGTGGCGTGCCTACATGTAATAAAACACCTTGTTGATAGCTCTCCAATTCCATGGTTGCTTTATCCGTTTCAATTTCGGCTAATAAATCTCCTTTTTTAACAGTATCCCCCACTTTTTTATGCCAGGCAGCAATAACTCCTTCAGTCATTGTATCACTTAAACGGGGCATTAAGATTACTTCAGCCATAGGTAAAAGACTATTTTGTAAATGAGTGGTGAAATTACGCTAAAAATGGTTTTTTTCAAGCCGTAAAAGGGAAATTTATAATAAAAAGAAGCAATTTAAAGCCGAAAGCTTTAAATCTTATGCATCTACTGGCCTTGGGCCAAACTATACGCTTTTTTATCAGCCCACATATTAAGCACTTCTAGGGAACAAATTTTGAAATCCTTGGCCAAAGATCGGTACAAATCAATGACCTGATCCTGTGATAATGGCGCTTCATTCACCGTTTCAAAACGACAATAAAATTGATTCACCAAATTAGTAAAAACCGAACCTGAAGGCCATACCTGGGTACCTCGATTGGTAATAGTAACCAAGGTCAAACTTTCACTCGCATGTGTTAAACATTTATCTGCAATTACTTTTGGTTGATCTGCACTTTCAATAAAAAAATCAACACCAACAATTTTATGTTGATCCCTTAAATCACTTTGCAACATTGGGTTATGCTCCAATTTGAAATTGGTAGGTGTTACATAAAAATTAGGCAAGAAGGGTTTGGGATTGTGCTTGGGTTGCTTGCCAAAATTATCAATAATCGCTTGCGCAAATACAGTGGTGTTTACGGAAGGAATATTTTTATCACCAAAGTCTCCGGTATGCACGCCTGACTCCAAGGTATATAATAATGCATTTTCAATAACCACTGCTTGCTCCATTAATCCTAAATGACGAAGCATGCTTAATCCACTTAATAATAAGGAAGTTGGATTGGCAATATTTTTTCCAGCGATATCTGGCGCAGTGCCATGTACAGCTTCAAAAATTGAAATATGATCTCCGATATTTGCAGAGGGCGCAAAACCAAGTCCACCCACCAATCCAGCACATAAGTCACTCACAATATCTCCTTGTAAGTTGGTTAAAACAATTACGTCAAACAAGTCAGGGCGACTTACTAATTTCATACATAAGTCATCCACAATCACATCATCCGATTTTAATTCAGGATATTCTTTGGCAACTTCTTTAAAAACTTCAAGAAATAAGCCATCTGTTAATTTCATAATATTGGCCTTGTGCCCACAAGTAATACGACGTGCCCCTTTTTTCTTGGCCATTTCAAAAGCATAACGAATTACTTGCTCACTACCTGGACGTGTTATAAATCTGCGGCCCAACGCAACATCTTGCGTAAGCATATGCTCAATACCACCATAGGTGTCCTCAATATTTTCTCTTACAATCGTTAGATCAATGGGGATGCCTGCTTTACTAAAAACAGTATCTACCCCACTTAATGTTTGAAATTTTCGGTCGTTCGCGAAAGTATTCCAAGTTTTGCGCGCTGTAACATTTACACTTTTTACACCCTTTCCTTTGGGCGTTTCCATGGGACCTTTAAATAATATGCCTAAATCCTCAATGGTTTGCTTCGCTTCGGGGGTCATGCCATTACTAAATCCTTTGTCAAAAACCCACTTTCCCATATCCACCACCTCATATTCCATGGGCACTTTAGCGGCGTCAAAAATAGCAATAACCGCTTCCATGATTTCTGGTCCAATTCCATCTCCTTTTGCAACAGCTATTTTCATTTTATTCTGATTTTTTAGCGAAATTTTAGGAAAAAACCCTACCTAATTGTTTCGATGGCGCAAAGTTAAGCGACTTAACTGTTGTTTAAAAAAAAATTGCTTCTTATTTTGTAAAATCCGACCCATTTTATGCTATTTTTACTACGCAGTATTCTCTGCGGGGTAATTGAGGAAATGACATAATATGGTCTCTAAAATTTCAGAAGGCATAGAGGTAAGTATCGAAACTTTTTACCAAAAAGATTATAGTAATCCTTTGCAA
>CAJBLA010000169.1 GCA_903953815.1 uncultured Bacteroidota bacterium
CCACAAATTGAAAAGGCGATTGCACAAACCAAAAGACAAATGGAAAAATTTGCAAAAGCACTTGATTTTATGGAAGCCGCTAAGTTGCGCGATGAAATGTTCCGACTAGAAGCACAGTTAGCAGGAATGAAAAAGAAATAGTGCGTATTATTTACAGTGCTAAACATCACTAAATAACGAATTGCGGGCTTAAAAGCTTTAATTTTACAATGACTATGACCTCTTTATTTGAATCTATATACAATGGCTTACTGCAAACAAGCTGGTTAGAATTAATCGCGGTTATTGCTGGTATTGCTTCTGTATGGTATAGCAGAAAAGAAAGCATTTTAGTATATCCAATAGGCTTAATCAACACGACCATCTATATCTACCTTAGTTTTAAAGGACATTTATTAGGTGAGGCTAGTGTTAATTTATATTATACCCTTATGAGTTTGTGGGGTTGGTATTTGTGGACAAGAGTAGACCCCAATAAGCATACTATCATTTTACAAATTACCAAAAGCAATGCGCGTGATTGGATTCATCAAGTACTATTTTTTTTAGCCTTTTATTTTTCGCTTTATTTTTCACTCACGTATTTAAAAAAGGAATTTGCTCCCGAAGCCATTCCATGGGCGGATGCGCTTGCGAGTGCTGCAGCCTATACGGGTATGTGGCTAATGGCAAAGAAAAAAGTAGAGAGCTGGATTTGGTGGATCATTACCAACATTGCATCAATACCATTATACTTTATAAAAGGATATACGTTTACCAGTGTTCAGTTTTTAGTATTATTAGTCCTTGCCGTTGCTGGTTTAAAATCATGGAATGACAAAGCAAAAAATAATGTTATAAACGCAGTACTGTAATTATATTATTTTAAACGCATTTAAGCAATGAGTAACGCTATACAAAAAATTGTAGTACTGGGTCCCGAATCAACAGGGAAATCCACACTTTGTGAACAGTTGGCAAATCATTACAATACATTGAACTGTCCTGAATATGCGCGACAATTTTTGTCTGAAAACGGTGTAAAATATAATTACACTGATTTATTAACAATTGCTAAGGGGCAATTAACATTAGAGGACAACTTTACACAACTAGCGATAGAAAATAAAAAAAACATGTTAGTTATTGACACTGATATGTATGTTATGAAGGTTTGGTGTGAATATGTGTTTGATAACTGTCCTACTTTTATTTTAGAACAAATAAATGCGCGTAGCTATGATTATTACTTATTGTGCGATATAGACCTGCCATGGACTGCAGATGAAATGCGCGAATATCCCGATAACAAACCAAGACAAGAATTATTCCAAATTTATAAGGACCTATTAATTAATCAAAACACACCTTGGGGTATTGTAACCGGGATGGGAGACGAAAGGACTAAGAACGCAATACAGCTAATAGATAAAAATTTGAAATAGAAAACGCAAGCTAATTTTTTAAAAGCGCATGTACATCTTCATCGCCTTCAATATTATTCATCTCTCTTAAAATTTGAGGATAACGCCATGACACTCTTCTTGTCATTGGTCTTGCAGTAAACTTTTTTGGATTCGGAAAGCCAGCAACAATCATCGCAGCCTCAGCCCTGCTTAATTTTTTTGCTGACTTATGAAAGTAATGTTGTGCGGCAGCTTCCACGCCAAAACAACCTGGACCTGTTTCAATTACATTTAAATACACTTCTAAAATTCTTTTTTTACCCCAGACCCATTCAATTAAAAATGTAAAATATACTTCTGGTATTTTTCTGATATACTTATCATATCTACCACCTTGCCATAAAAAAACATTTTTTGCTGTTTGTTGGGTTATTGTACTAGCACCTCCTCCTATCGGAATTTTTGATTTTTTCTTTTTCTTTTTTGGTCGCAAACTTTTTTCAATTGCATCCCAATCAAAACCACTATGGTCTGTAAATGATTGGTCCTCGCTAGCAAGCGCTGCTAGTTTAATATTATAGGACATATCATTCCATGAAACATAATCTCTTTTTAAACCTAACCCAAATGCATTTGTTAATTGTGTAATAGTAATAGGAGGCTCCACCAATTTTATGAAAATTACATAAATAAGGGAGCTAACAAATAGATAAATAAAAAATCGGTAAATTTTTTTTAACACAAGCGGCTATTATAGTATTTCCAAACTAAATCTTTTTCCAATAGGTCGGTAATTTGGATTTGCTTTTCGCAATAATCTCCCAGCAACCACAGCTACCGCACCACCAATTAGTTTTGGAATATTTTTTTGTTCTAATATAGGATCATTCTTAATTAAGCTGTTAATAACATTCAATAATACATATCCAGCGCCACCTACTTGTAAAGCCGCACCATTCGTGACAACGCTATTATAATGTCCCCTATCTTTTGCAAAGGCTTTAATTTCATTGATATGGAGTAACATTTTTCCCAATTTAAGTGTGTCCTCGCCATAAGTGCCAAACATAGTCATTACCCTTTGTAAGGCAAATTGATTTATTTGAATTGTATCTTCCTTTATTGCAGAAATATAACCTGTTAGCCACTGATCATTACTAAATTGAAAGTTAATGTAATTACCCACCGAAAAGGAGCGAATGGTAACCCCTCTCTCTTTAAGTAATAGCAAGCGTCCTGTTTGTGCGCTTAAGCTAACAGAAAAAAAAGCAATGCAGATTAAAAAAACAAGTGATTTTTTATTCATAATAGCAATTTACAATAAAGGCTCGGTTTAAAAAAGTAATTCACAACAGAATCCAAGTCTATTCATTAATATTTTAATGCGCCAATAAACAATGCTGCGCTAAATACAAGTATTATGATAGCGGAAAGTCGATTTATCCAAATCAAATTCTTCTCCGTTAAACTTGGTCGTAATCTGCTAGCTAAAGCCACTTTAATTAAATCTGATAAAAGCAAAAAAACTAAGCAGGTAGTAAAAACGATGAATTTGTATTGAACAGGATTGTTTGTTTCGGCTGCGCTGGCTCCAATGGCGGCTGTCCATGCAAACCAAAATATAAACACACTTGGATTTAGGGTATTCATCAAAAATCCCGATATATATATTCCTAGATAATCTCTTTTTCTAAAAACCTTTTCTTCCCCATTTTCATCAGACTCAATTTTTATCTTTTTAAAGAACAAAGTATATAAGCCCAACAACAACAGAAATCCTGCACCAGCCATGGCAATAAATGCCTTATGATCTAATACCAATAAAAAAATGTTCGTAAAAATATTCGCTATGAGCAATAGTCCAATATCACTGGTGGAAACACCTGCAACGAAAAGATAACCCGCCTTCGGACCATTAGTAATACTTTGTTTTAGGATAGCAAAAATGACAGGACCCAATGAGATACTTAAAATAAGCCCCAACAACAACCCTTTAATAATAGGAGCTAACATTTTATTTATTTTGTATAAAAATTTCCCAATCTTTTAATATATCTCCCTTTAATACTCTTGGAAATTTATGTTGTCCTCCTATTTTTCCCTTGGCTTGCATAAAATCCATAAATACATTTTCTTTTAAAACCGTAACACGTATTCTTTTTAATGCACTTTTTCTCTCAATGGCATAATCGTCATTGAGCGCAATTAATTTTTCATCAATTGCTTTAGCTAAAGCAACCCCATCAACTTCTTGATCACAAGCAACGTACCAATGATGTCCAAATAAGGAATCTACATTTTCACCTCGAACACCATATTCAGGAATGGATAAATTAAACCCTTCACTCACTAAATGAATCGCTTTATTCATATTGTCAACACTTAAGTGTTCGCCAACAATACTTAAAAAATGCTTGGTTCTTCCCGTGATGATAATTTCCGCATTTTCTTTATCAACAAATCGAACTGTATCTCCAATTAAATAACGCCATGCACCCGCATTGGTGCTAATCAATAATGCATAGTCCTTGCCTTCTTCTACTTCGTGTATCATTAGCGCTTCTGGATTTTCAATCATTTCTCCATCCGCATCAAAATTATTTTCATCAAAGGGTACAAATTCAAAAAAGATATGTTGATTGTACGAAAGACGCATGCCTTTTGCGTTTTGTTTGTACTGCCACGCCAAAAATCCCTCACTAGCTAAATAGGTTTCCACATAGGTAATGGGCTTTCCTAATAATTTTTCAAAACCCACTTTATAAGGTTCAAAGCTTACGCCACCATGAACAAAAAAAGTTAAGTTGGGCCAAATCTCATGAATATTTTTAACCTTATATTTTTCGATGACCATTTCAAGACACATTTGAATCCAAGCAGGCACACCCGCTAAAAAACCAATATCCCAGTCGGGTGCCTTTTCAACAATATCAACCAATTTTTTATTCCAATCTTTTTCTTTGGCTATTTTTTTACCTGGTTTATAAAATGGCTGAAACCAAAAAGGTGATTTTTTAGCAGTAATGCCACTTAGGTCTCCTGCATAATAACCAGGCCCTTTTTGTAAATCGGTGCTACCACCAAGGGTGAGCATTCCACTTCCAATAGAGCTAAGTGATATTCCCTGATAGGTTAATAAGCTAAGTAATTGTTTGATCATGATCACCTTATTACCCTTTAGCAAATCATTAGTGATAGGAATATATTTACTTGCCGACTCGCTGGTGCCGCTACTTAATGCGAAATACTTAATTTTTCCTGGCCAACAGATATCCTCTTTTCCATCAAGGGTTTGATACCACCATTCCTTATAAATTTTATTGTAATTATAGGTAGGTACATTTTGTTGAAAGGCTTTACCAGGATGTCTGCTTAATAAAATTTGTTCAAATTTATTTTTTTGGCCAAATGCGGTATATCGCGCGCGACGTAATAATTTTTTTAATACGCGAAGCTGTGCCCTTTTTGGACTTTTTTGGGGGATACCCAAGGCCTTGCTAATCGTTTTGGGTAAATTAATCTCGAAAATTGGCATCTACAGAATCGTTTTATATTTTAAAGATTATTCGCAAAAATAGGAATGTTATTCGAGTAAACGACCCTACTTTTGCATATGTTTAAAAATACACTTTTACAAGCTAC
>CAJBLA010000170.1 GCA_903953815.1 uncultured Bacteroidota bacterium
ATATGCCATTGCCGCAATTGCTTGCGCCCCACCCACACTATATATCGCAGTAACCCCTACCAATGAAGCTGCATATAAAATTGCAGGATGAATATCACCCTGTTCATTGGGCGGCGTACATAAAATAATCTCTTTACAACCCGCTATTTTTGCGGGAATACCTAACATTAACACTGTTGAAAATAAGGGTGCTGATCCTCCTGGAATATATATACCCACTTTTTCAATACCCACTGATTTTCTCCAACACCAAACACCTGGCATAGTTTCAATACGCTCTACTTTTTGTATTTGGCTATTATGAAAAATTTCAATGTTCACTTTCGCCAATTGAATCGCTGTTTTTAAACCTGGCGTTAATAAATTTTCTGCTGCTGCGATTTTTTTAGCAGTCACTTTTAATTCATTGATGGAAACGCGATCGAATTGTAAGGTCAATTTTTTAATCGCATCGTCTCCACCAACGGATACTTCCTCAATAATAGCATTTACCTTTTCATTCAAAAGAGCAGCATCTATTGTAGGACGCGCTAATATGGATGCCCATTCATTACGCTTAGGTTCATTGAATACTTTCATCATTATAAAATCATTTTTTCTATCGGCACTACAAGAATTCCTTCTGCACCTGCCAGTTTTAATTTTTCTATTATATCCCAAAATTCACTTTCAGCAATAACACTATGCACGCTACTCCAACCTGGTGTCGCTAATGCAACCACAGTAGGACTTTTCATTCCTGGTAATAATGAAATAATTTTTTCCAAATTTGCATTAGGTGCATTTAACAACACATACTTATTTTTTTTCGCCTTTTTTACAGATTCAATACGGAATAATAATCTTTCTAATATTGCGGTTGCTTCTGCATTTAATGAAGGACGCTTAATTAATACGGCTTGCGAATCTAAAATGGTATCCGCTTCCTTCAATCCATTCATAAACAAAGTAGAGCCACTGCTTACTAAATCACAAATAACATCTGCCAAACCAATACCAGGAGCAATTTCAACACTCCCGCTAATTTCATGAATTTCCGCTTCTATCTTATTTTCATTCAAATATTTTTGCACCAACACGGGATAACTAGTGGCAATTTTTTTACCGGATAAATAAGTTGCGCCGGTAAATGTTTCGTTTTTGTTCACTGCAAAACTTAATCTGCATTTGCCAAATCCTAACGCATAAGCCACTTCCACTTTTTTAGATTTCTCATACACCACATTCTCTCCTACAAAACCAATGTCGGCTACCCCATCTTCTACATATTGTGGAATATCGTCGTCTCTTAAAAAGAACAACTCCAATGGAAAATTGGTCGCTATTGCTTTTAATTTATTTACCCCATTTTCAATATCGATACCACACTCCTTTAAAAGTTTAATGGAATCCTCATGTAATCGTCCCGATTTTTGAATCGCTAATTTTAAACGCGTCATTTTTTATAAGTTATAGTCATTAAAAAAGGGCCTACCCGTGAGTAAGCCCTTTGTATAAATATTGAAAACATACCTACACCCTTAGCTTACCTATTGGTTAGAAAATGATGATGTGTATGGTTGTTGCTGTTCATGATGCAAAAATACAACCGATTTTATTATAAGCCAACAAAAACTAGTGCAAAATGGTGATTTTAGGGGAATTTTAGAAATTGTTGGGCTTCAATGACCCCTTCAACGAACAATGATCAACAAAATAGACTTGTATGATTGGGTGTATCCATCCAACCTATTGATATTTTAAATGATGCTAATGTTGTTCAAACCAAACAGGAGAATCCTGGTCAACTTCTGCATTGTAATTTATGAAAAGTTCTTCCCCTACTTTAATATCTTTTAAAGTAATAATTGAAATTGTTTCATTTTCATAATCCATTTCATACACACAATTAGGGTGAATCGTATGATTATAAATAGATACATAACCTAGGGCCACTGCGGCAGATTTGTGATCCTCCCCCCATTCAAAAATATAATCATATAAAAGGGTTTGCTCGACAATGATACGATGATCCTTTGTTAATACAATAACAGGTGCTATTTCAATAGTCGTATTCATTTGAATAGCCTCTGTAGCGAATACGCCACGACCACGATTAGGTGAAGGGGCAATGGTGAGAATAGGTAGAATCATAACATAAATATAATATATCCTTTATAATTTTTCGTAACTTGCACGCATGTTGGATGAATTAAAAGAAGAAAAAAATTTATCGGAACTTTTCTTGGAAATTATCGCCAAGGAGGACACACATCTATTAAAAGAATTTTTAGATGAGCAAAACATCAGTGATGTTGTTGAATTGGTGAATGAATTTCCCCAACAGGAGGCGACTATTATCGATAATATGACCGTACACCGTGCGGTAAGTGTTTTTAAAATTCTGGATATCAACCAACAAAAGGATATCATTAAGGAATTACCAGCGCGTAAAACTGCTAAAATTTTAAATGAACTTCCACCGGATGATCGTACCGACTTTTTAGAAGAATTACCAAAGGCAGCTATCAGAGATTTAATTAAATTGTTAGATCCTGAAGAAAGAAAAATTACACTCTCCTTATTAGGTTATCCAGAAGATAGTGTGGGACGTTTAATGACCCCCGACTATGTATATGTGTATCCGCACTATACCGTTGCGCAGGTATTAGACAATATCCGTAAGTATGGTAAAAATTCAGAAACCATTGATGTTATATATATCATTGATGAAAAAGGTGGATTAATTGACGATATCAGAATTAGAGATTTATTATTAGCTAAGCCTGATGATATTATTTCTGAAATTATAGATGGCCGATTTGTCGCATTGAATGTATACGATGACCAAGAGCATGCGAGTCAGGTTTTTAAAATGAATAACAGAACTGCAATACCTGTAGTAGATGACAACGATGTTTTATTAGGTATTGTAACCATCGATGATATCTTATGGGTGACCAATGAAGAGTTCAGTGAGGATATGCAAAAGATGGGAGGTATGGAAGCGTTGAATGAACCTTATTTAGATATTTCAATATTTAAACTCTTCAAAAAAAGAATTACTTGGTTAGTCGTATTATTTATAGGTGAATTATTCACCGCCACTGCCATGGGTTACTTTGAAGACGAATTGGCAAAAGTATTAGTACTCGCAAGTTTTATTCCATTGATTTTATCTACCGGCGGAAATTCGGGATCACAATCATCTACGTTAATCATTCAAGCAATGGCTGTTGGCGAAATTACGATTGCGGATTGGTGGAAAATATTACGAAGAGAAATTATTGGTGGTTTTTTATTAGGCATTTTATTAGGCATACTTGGATTTTTTAGAGTTGCCGTTTGGCATTTGATCGCTCCAGGATTTTATGGAGTGCACTGGTTTTTAATTGGCATTACCATTGGATTTACCATTATAGGCGTAGTTATCTGGGGAACAATTACCGGATCCATGTTACCGATTGTTTTAAAAAGATTAGGCGCTGACCCTGCAGTGTCATCAGCCCCATTTGTTGCCACATTAGTCGATGTAACTGCGATACTTATTTATTTTAGTTTGGCTTATTTCTTTTTAAGTGGCACTTTGCTTTAATATATTTTTAAATCTGTCACGCTTGTTTTAATAATTTGCCCATCATGGAAATTGATGAAATTCTAGATTACGCATTATCCTTACCTGATACCGAGGAAGCAACCCCATTTGGGCCAGACACTGTGGTCATAAAACATCATGGGAAACTATTTCTAATACTTAATTTAAGTAAAGAACCTATTTCCTTTAACTACAAAGCCGATCCAGAAGATATTATCACACAAAGAGAGGATTATTCGGAATATATCATTCCTGGTTACCACATGAATAAAACACATTGGAATACCATGATCATTAACCGACAACTACCTGCAACACTGGTGCAAAGCCTGATAAAAACATCGCATGCTTTGGTAAGCAAACCCAGCAAAAAGCGCAAGGCCTAAATTCGGCTGAAATAGACCGCTAATAGGTGGAAACGAGCGAAATACATGGGTCATTTATTATATACATCAAGTAAGTTTTTAATTCATTTTTAATTATCTTTAAAAACGAACTGCTTATGAAAGATGTAAAAAATAAATCCTACCCAAGAAAAAAACTGGCTATTGTAATTAGCACATTAGTCATCCTCTGCTTTTTACAAATTTCATTGAATAGTTATGCGGAGTCACCGACTGATAATGTTAGTAACGATTTTTTTTGGCTTTGGCGATTTTTAGGTAGGCTTCACCCCATTGCAGTCCATTTCCCAGTCTCCTTACTTTTATTTGCAGCGATACTTGAACTCTTCACTTTAAAAAATTTTGATGCCCCTTCTCGCACTGGGATCAGGTTACTTTTAGCTGCAGGAACTATCGCAGCAATCATATCCGCGATCATGGGTTTGCTTCTTGTAAAAGAAGGAGGTTATGAATTACAAGCATCTAATATTCATCAATGGGCAGGAATCGGAACCGCATTATTATCTGCGATCACTTGGTTTTTATCAAATAGTATTTATAAAAAAAATAAAAGAAACTTAATTAAATTATATCGTGTCTTTTTAATCATAAGTGCAATTGGCGTAGCCATCGCCGGTCACTTTGGCGCTTCACTAACGCATGGCAAGGATTACATCACAGCAACGATTCCTTGGAGTGATCATTATGATAAAAGCACCAACTCGAAATTTGATATTAGTTCTTTTAAAAATGATACTACCCCATTAACAAAACAACAAACTATTGAACTCAATGTAAAAGTGAGGGCCATTTTAGCACATAATTGTTACAAGTGTCATGGACCTGAAAAAATCAAAGGCGATTTACGACTTGATCGAAGAGATATGATTTTTAAAGGTGGTGAAAATGGACCTGTGGTAATACCTGGTGATCCAGCAGCGAGTGATTTATATCGTCGTATAACCCTACCCTCCAATCACGAAGATGCAATGCCCTCCAAAGGAAAAAAATTATCAGACGAGGATATTGCAGTCATTAATTTTTGGATTCAAAAAGGCGCACCTTGGCCAGATAGTTCAGAAAAAAGTATTTTTAGATTAGCACCACTTGCCCCAAGGAATCCTACCCTTCCAATAGCTACTGAAAATTTAAAAAACCCAATTGATCTTTGGACCAACCAATATTTTAGTGCAAACAAAATAATTTGGCCAAAAGTGGTGGATGATAAAACTTTTTTAAGACGTATATCATTGGACCTGGTTGGCTTAGTTCCTCGTGCAGAAGAATTAGAAAAGTTCGCAAAGGATAATAGAAAGAATAAAAGGGAAATTTGGATTAGAAAATTACTTAATCAAAAGGATGATTACACCTTACACTGGTTAAGTTTTTGGAATGACGCATTAAGAAATGATTATACAGGGACTGGCTATATTACTGGCGGTCGTCGCAATATCACTTACTGGTTATTCAATGCGATAAAATCGAACAAATCGTATGACCAATTTGCAAAAGAGTTATTAAATCCAACGGATGAAGCCAACGGTTTTATTGAAGGTATCAAATGGCGTGGCGTAGTAAATGCAAGCCAACGTACCGAAATGCAAGCGGCTCAAAATGTATCTCAAGTATTTTTAGGACTTAATTTAAAATGTGCTTCCTGTCATAACAGCTTTATAAGTGATTGGAAATTGACAGATGCGTATGCATTTGCAAATATTTTCGCTGACACCTCACTTGAAATTAATAGATGCGATAAACCTACAGGCAAATTTACCGGCGCACGTATGCTTTGGAAAGAACTAGGCGCTATTGACAGTAGTGCAAAAAGAGAAGAAAAATTAGCACAATTAGCCACCAATATGGTACAAGCTTCCAATGGAAGATTTTATCGCACCATTGTCAACCGAATTTGGGCGCAATTAATGGGTCGTGGATTAATTGAACCAGTGGATGTGATGGACAATGAAGCATGGAGTGAGGACTTATTGGATTGGATGGCATTTGATTTTCAAAAAAATAAATCCGATATAAAAGAATTGCTGTTTTTAATTACTTCCTCAAACACTTACCAACTGCCTTCGGTAAGTTTTAATGATGCAAGTAAAATAATTTCCCCACAATATGTTTTCAAAGGTAGATTGCGCAAGCGAATGTCAGCAGAGCAATTTGCTGATGCAGCAAGCACTATCATTACACCCATTTTTTACGACTCCATGTCGATTACCTATGTAGATAAAAAAGCGGTACTCGAAGAAATTAAAAAACAGAAAGAAAGGCAGGAGAAAAAGAAAGCGGAGGAAAAGAAGAAAAAGAAGGACAAGAACAAAGACAAGGAGCATATAGCAAGGGAGGAAAATGAAAAAAAGGAAAAGAAAGAAAAGGAGAAGAAAGAGAAAGAGAAAAAGGAGCGAAAAATGATGACACCAAAAAAATTACCTCCAATTATTGGCGCAGCATTTGTGCGCGCTTCATTGGTGAACAATAATCCATTCTTAATATCGCTAGGAAGACCCACTCGTGAAACAGTCAGTACCAGTAGAGAATCGCAATCAAATTTATTGCAAGCATTGGAATTAACCAATGGAGATCGATTCAATTCCATGATCCAAAGAGGTGCAATTATTTGGAAAAACAAATATACTAGTGGCGATGTAATCATTAAAGAAATATATCAACAAGCTTTAGGTAGAGCAGCAACAAAATCTGAATATACGATAGCAAAAAAATTATTAGGGGAAACCCCTACGCCGGATGCCATTGAAGATTTGTTTTGGATAATTTTATTATTGCCGGAATTTCAAATTATTTATTAATTCATTTTAAGTAAATATTAATTATGTCAAGTCATTGGAATCGGAGAGAATTTTTAAAAAATAGCAGTACTGCTACCCTAGCAGCACTAGCTGCGGGTGCCCCATTAGCAGGTTTGTTAAGTGGCTGTAATTCATCAAAAATAAAAGCAACAGCGGATACTGTTATTTTACTATGGATGGCTGGAGGGATGGCGCATACGGATACTTTTGACCCAAAAAGATATACCCCATTTACCAAAGGCATGATGGCGAATGATGTGTTAAGCACTTTCAAATCAGTACCTACTGCTTTAGATGATATCTATTTTTCAGAAGGGCTAGAATCCATTGGAAAAGTATTGAATAAAGGCACTGCCATTCGATCCTATGTTGCAGGTGACATGGGTCACATACTTCACTCTCGTCATCAATACCATTGGCATACCTGTTATAAGCCGCCACAATCAGTTGCCGCACCACATATTGGTTCCTGGATTTCAAAACAATTAGGACCTGTTAATTCAGTGATCCCTGCATTTATTGATATTGGTCAACGATTTTCATTAGGAGAAGGAGAAGAACTAAAAGCATTTCATACCGCCGGATTTTTGGGCAATGAATATGGCCCCTTTTTAATACCTGATCCAAGTGAAGGTCTTGAAAGTGTCAAACCTCCAGTTGGTATGAACATTAGCAGGTTTGAAAAAAGAAACCAACTTTATAATGAATTAATGAACCAAGGACCATTAGGTGAATTGGGAAGTGATTATCAAAAAGAATCCATGAAAAGATCCATGGAGCAAGCCTATATACTTTTAAAGTCACCCGAAGCCACTGCTTTCGACCTAAGCAAAGAACCTAAAGAAAACTACGACATATATAACACAGGTAAATTTGGATTGGGCTGTTTAATGGCAAAACGTTTAACGGAAAAAGGAGCACGATTTATTACAGTAACCACCGAATATGAACCATTTAAAAATTGGGACACGCATGATAATGGACATACCAGGTTGGCAGATATGAAAAAACAAATTGATGGTCCAATTGCGCAATTAATAAAAGATTTAGATCAATCAGGACATTTAGATCGAACACTTATTATACTAGCAAGTGAATTTAGCAGGGACATGATGGTCGAAGGGCGTCCTGATTTAAAAGTACAAGAACAAGTGAATCAACCTGATATCATTGATGACATTAAAAATTATGGAATGCACCGACATTTCACAGACGGCTGTTCCATGTTAATGTTTGGCGGTGGAATTAAAAAAGGATATGTATATGGCAAAACAGCCGATGAACGTCCTTGCAAAACGATAGAAAAACCCATTCGGATTGAGCAAATTCACCAAACTATTTACAGTGCATTAGGTATACCAGAGGACACCCATTATGTCATTGAAAAAAGACCGTTTTATACGACACCAGATGGTTTAGGCAGGGCGGAGATGGACTTATTTGCTTAATCGCGGCAAATATTAATTGATTCATATCCCAAGGATATCGGGTTTATAAAGTCATCCTCATGCGCTCGCTTAGGCGTCAAATTTAAATAGTGTACCTTGCAGTCCATTATGAGTACAAATTTCAAGTCATTACATCTTATTGAGCCGCTATTAATGGCGCTTTACGAGGAAGGATATACAACGCCAACACCTATTCAAGCACAATCAATTCCGATTGTATTAGCGGGCAAGGATTTATTAGGTTGCGCACAAACAGGTACCGGTAAAACAGCGGCCTTTACTTTACCAATCATTCAATTATTATTACAAAATTCTCATGGAGAGAAACGAAAAAAAATAAGAAGTTTAATCGTAACACCTACCAGAGAATTAGCCATACAGATTGCAGAAAGTTTCAATGCCTATGGTCGACATACCCCATTAAATTGTACGGTAATATTTGGAGGGGTTGCACAAGGACCACAAGTCACTGCCCTTAGAAATGGCGTAGATGTGGTTATTGCGACACCTGGCAGATTATTGGATTTAATGAATCAAGGACATATCAGTTTAAGAGAGGTTGAAATATTTGTATTAGATGAAGCAGATCGTATGTTGGATATGGGATTTGTAAATGATGTAAAAAAATTACTAGCGGTGCTTCCTAAAAAAAGACAATCCTTGTTTTTTTCAGCAACCATGCCAGCAGAAATTGTAAGCTTAGCAAGTACCATTTTATTTCATCCCGAAAAAGTTACAGTAACCCCAGTATCCTCTACTGTAGAAATTATTGATCAGTCCGTTTACTTTGTAGATAAGAATAATAAAAATGCATTATTAATTGATGTATTAAAAAATCCTGCAATTAAAACAGCTTTGGTATTTACTAGGACTAAACATGGCGCTGATAAAGTGGTTAATCTACTTTTAAAATACAATATAAAAGCGGAAGCCATCCACGGTAATAAATCACAAAATGCAAGACAAAGAGCTTTGAGTAATTTTAAGGATCAAAGCACACGTGTATTAGTGGCTACAGATATTGCAGCGAGAGGCATTGATGTGGATAATTTAGAATTTGTGGTAAATTTTGAAATACCCAATATTGCAGAAACATATGTACACCGAATTGGTAGAACAGGTCGCGCTGGTGCAAATGGAACAGCTATCTCATTTTGCGATGCAGAGGAGAAAGCATTTTTAAAGGATATTGAAAAATTAATTGCAAAAACGATTCCTGTGATTGACAATCACCCCTATCCTTTAATGAATCACAATCCAGTTAAAACAGTGCAACAACAGGGTCGTGGAAATTCTGGTCATGCACGCTCGAATGCGCGCGGAAACGCCCAACAAAAAAATAGATTTAGCAGATCGAAACCGCGCTATTAATTAAAATAAATTTAGTCCAACACCCAATTGCCATTGTCTTGTTTTCCAAGTGGATTGGTCTTTTAAATTATTCAGCAATTGCGTGGATGATCCAATATTGTTCATCCCAATAACGTATCTGCCATAAAGGAAGAATCCGCCTAAATTTAATTTAGCACCACCTACCATGGAAAACTCGCCTGATGAAAAAGCAACACGGGCGTTTTCTACCCCATCTTTACTTTGATCTAATAGTATACCATATTGTGGCCCCGCTTGTATTAAAAAACTTTTAACCACATTGTATTGTAATAAAATAGGTATGGTGAAATAATTTAAATGATAGGTTTCAGGCTTAAAACTTGGATTGATGAGTAATTCGGCTTGCGTAGGACTGGCTTCCAATTTTGTTTGTGATAACAAAACCTCCGGTGCAATACTAAACCCTTTGGATAGGCCAATTTGCATGGTAGCACCTACATGATAAGAGGCAGAATTATGATCGACAGCAACATTATCTACTTTAGAAAAATTTTGCCCTACTTTCAAACCCAATCCAAATTTTTGCTGTGCATTTAATTGAATAGCAAAAAAGAAAAACAAAAGGATAAAAATATTTTTCATAAAAAACTAATTTAGAATTATTCATTGTTCAAAAATTTAGTAGCAATGATTGCATGCTAAACATATTGCAAAATTACACCAATTCTATCAAAGTAATTTCAGGCATAATACCCACGCGACCTGGATATCCCAAAAATCCAAATCCCCTATTGACATATAATTGCTGTTGCTCCGCTTGATATAACCCCGCCCATTGTTTATATACCCATTGCACAGGACTCCATTTAAAATAGGGGTTTTCCAAACCAAATTGCATTCCATGCGTATGACCTGATAATGTTAAATTGATTTGTGGATATTTTGGAATCACTTCTGCTTCCCAATGGCTTGGATCATGACTCATTAAAATAATGGGCAAAGCAGGATCCACGCCTTGCATCGCCAATGCCATTTTTCCATATTTAGGAAATCTTGCTTTTGCACCCCAATTTTCAATTCCTACTAATTGTAAAATAGCCCCATCCTTTTTAATTTTAACATTTTCATTCATCAATAAGCGCCAACCCATATTCGCATGTACTTTTTTTAGTGCTTCCAAATTTTCCATTTTAGCTTCTTGACTATCCCATTTTACATAATCCCCATAATCATGGTTTCCCAAAGTGCTAAAAACCCCATGTGGCGCATTAATTTCACTAAAAACAGGTGACCAAGGTTCCATTTCTTTGGCGCGATCATTCACCAAGTCACCCGTAAATAAGACAAGGTCTGGCTGTTGATTTTGAATCATTTGCACTCCCTTTTTTACAGATGCAACTTCCCTTAAGCTGCCACTATGAATATCACTGATATGTATGATTTTAAATCCTTTAAATGCGATCGGCAAATTAGGAATCACTACCTTTTTCTTAATCAACTTATAATTGTACTTATTTCCAAATCCATACAGCAAGGAAAAAAATAAAGTGGATGATAAACCTACACCCAACCAACTTAAAAAAGTAGAACGTGGAATGCCATTCTCCGTGTTCATAAATTTAGCACCCGTGGCTGAGGATATTTGCCCCATGGTCCAAAATGCACCCCTGCGCAAATCATCTACCACAAAAAAAGTGACCATGAAAAACTGGGTCAATACCCAACCCACCCCGATTGAAAAAAAATATTGCTTGAAATAAGGATTGGTGATATAGGGGAAAAGCAGAAAAGACCCCAAACTAAGCGAGCACAAAGCCCAATAAATGATCCCCGCAGTTGTTTTGGCCGTCATCGACAATCCCTGAAAAACGGTCCTCAAAACATAAAAAATATAGAAATCAACCAGAATCAATAGGGATAATAGAACAAAAATAAAAACAGGATTCCTCATAGAATAAATTAATGGGTAAAATTAGGCCATAATGCCCCATTTATAACATATTTAATCCCAAAAAGTTACCATTTATGCCTTATTTTTGATTGAAATTAAGGAGAACTATTATATGGCTCGAATCATTGGAATTGCGAATCAAAAAGGAGGGGTAGGAAAAACAACCTCGGCCATTAACATTGCAGCTAGCTTGGCAGTTTTGGAATACAGAACACTGTTAATTGATGCTGACCCACAAGCGAATAGCACTACAGGGGTAGGCTTTGATTTGCATAATATTACGACCAGCTTATATGATGGTATGATTAATAATACACCGCTAAAGGATATTGTATTAAAAACAGAAATACCGCATTTGGATTTAATTCCATCACATATAGATTTAGTAGGCGCTGAAATTGAATTAGTCAACTTGCCGAACAGAGAAAATGTTTTAAAAGGTTTGATCAATGAAATTAATGATCAATATGATTTCATCATTATTGATTGCTTACCCTCTTTGGGATTAATTACAGTAAATGCATTAGTAGCCGCTGATAGTGTTATTGTTCCTGTACAATGTGAATTTTTTGCATTAGAAGGATTAGGAAAACTTTTAAATACCATCAAGATTGTTCAAAGCAGATTAAACCCTGAATTGCAAATTGAAGGTATTTTAATGACCATGTATGATGGACGTTTGAGATTAAGTAACCAAGTGGTCAGTGAAGTACGTAAGCATTTTGATGAAATGGTATTTTCAACCATTATTCATCGCAATACAAGATTAAGTGAGGCCCCAAGTGTGGGCAAGCCTGTAATTTTATATGATGCTGAAAGTAAAGGCACTGTAAATTATTTAAACCTAGCCAAGGAAATTTTACAAAAAAATGGCATGACCAATATGAGTAATGCCGAGCGTATAATTGATTAATTATGAGTAAGAGTACACCCAATAAAGAATTAATTGGAAAAGGGCTTCGCTCTTTATTACAAAATATTGATTCGGATTATAAAAATCCTGCAGGCAAAGTACCTGCTGCAACCATTGAAAAAACGGTGGCAAGTAACCGTATTTTACTTACAGACATTCAAGTAAATCCTAAAAATCCTAGAAAGGATTTTGATGTTACCGCTTTACAAGAATTAGCAAAGTCGATTCAAATTCATGATTTAATTCAACCCATAACGGTTGCACAACTTGCCAATGGCAAATACCAATTAATAGCAGGAGAACGTCGTTTTCGCGCTGCAAAATTAGCAGGTATCAATGATTTGCCTGCCTATATTAGACATGGTAATGATAAAGAACTATTAGAACTTGCCTTACTTGAAAACTTACAAAGAGTTGATCTTAATGAAATAGAAATTGCATTAAGCTACCAACGGATGATGCATGAACTTAATTACACACAAGAAAACGTAGCAGAGCGAATGGGTAAAGACCGATCTACGGTTTCCAACTATATTCGATTACTTGAATTACCTCCCAATATTCAAGCAGCATTACGTAATGGAAGTTTAAGTATTAGTTTGGCTAAACTTTTAATTGGCAAGGAGGTGGACAAACAACTTTTTCTTTTCAAGGAAATTGTTGAAAAAGGATTAACCGTTAGGCAAGCAGAGGAATTAATTAGGAAAGTAACACAAGCAGGAA
>CAJBLA010000171.1 GCA_903953815.1 uncultured Bacteroidota bacterium
GCAGATTCATACAAACGCATCCCCTCTTTTTTGATGGCAGAATGCTGTGGTGGCATTTGTAAAATTTCACCAATAAACGGAAGTGTCGCATTGACTATTTCAAGCTCCGTCAAATGCGTTATATTTTTAAAATTTTCAGGGGCCGTTTCTAAATCATAGGAAGCAGTTGTTGCGCCTAATACCAAAGTGCCCGTATACTCCTTTGGCAAACCTTGGTATTCATTTATTTGTTTGGTAAACTTTCCAGTACAAACAATTAATAAGCCTGTAGCTAATGGATCTAAAGTGCCTGCATGCCCCACTTTTTTTACCCTGATTAGGTAACGAATTTTATTAACGATATCAAATGAGGTCCATTGAAGTGGCTTATCAATGAGCAACAACTTTCCATCAAGAAATGGCATTAAAACTTCGGGAATGGCTTTTTGTCGCATTGAATATTCTTAGCGCTTAATAAGCACGCGCGAATAAAACGCGTTGCTTGGAAGGATTGCCAGTGAGAATGCACTTACCGACTTCTAATGGATTATCTAATGGTATACAACGAATGGTTGCCTTGGTTTGGTCTTTAATTTTTTCTTCGGTTTCAGCAGTCCCATCCCAATGCGCTAAAACAAAACCAGTTTTATTATCTAATACATTTATAAATTCATCCCAGGTATCCACTGATGTAATATGATCGTCACGATATTTTGTTGCGCGTTGCAATAAGTTAGCTTGAATCTCTGACAGTAATGCGGCAACTGTTTCGGTTAATCCATCCAATGAGATGGCTGTTTTTTCCTTGGTATCGCGACGTGCTAATTCAACTTGGTTGTTTTCCAAATCCCTCGGGCCTACCGCAATACGAATTGGCACCCCTTTTAATTCATACTCTGCAAATTTCCAACCTGGTCGATTGTTATCTGTATTATCATATTTAACTCTGATGCCTGCTGCTTTAAAGGAGGCAACAACAACCGCCATCTTTTCATCAATCATTGCTTTTTGTTCGTCTCCTTTAAAAATAGGCACGATGACCACTTGCACAGGTGCAATTCTTGGAGGCAATACCAAACCTTCATCATCACTATGGGTCATCACTAATCCACCAATGAGTCGGGTACTTACACCCCAACTTGTTGCCCAAACATATTCTTGTGTATTATTTTTATCACTAAATTTTACATCAAATGCTTTTGCAAAATTTTGACCTAAAAAATGTGAGGTACCTGCTTGCAAAGCTTTGCCATCCTGCATCAATGCTTCAATGCAATAAGTATCTTCGGCACCCGCAAATCTTTCACTTTCCGTTTTCACGCCTTTGATCACAGGCATCGCCATCCAATTTTCTGCAAAGTCAGCATACACATCTAACATTTTAACCGTTTCTGCAATCGCTTCGTCTTTGGTTGCATGTGCCGTATGTCCTTCCTGCCATAAAAATTCAGCAGTTCTTAAAAACAATCTTGTACGCATTTCCCATCTTACTACATTCGCCCATTGGTTGACCAAAATTGGCAAATCTCTGTAGGATTGAATCCAAGTTTTATACGTATTCCAAATGATCGCTTCACTGGTCGGACGTACAATTAATTCTTCTTCTAATTTTGCATCCGGATCCACCATTAATTTTCCTTTGTTATTCGGATCCGTTTTTAAACGATAATGGGTAACAATGGCACACTCTTTAGCAAAGCCTTCCGCATTTTTTTCCTCCGCCTCAAACAATGATTTTGGGACAAATAAAGGGAAGTAGGCATTTTCATGACCTGTATCTTTAAACATCTTGTCTAAAGCTGCTTGCATATTTTCCCATAGCGCGTAACCATAGGGTTTAATGACCATACAGCCTCTTACGGCGCTATAATCCGCCAATGACCCCTTTAAAACTAGGTCGTTATACCATTGTGAATAATCCTGTACCCTTGTGGTTAATTCCTTTGCCATTTCTTAAAAAAATATTAACATTTTAAATAAAAACAAATGATGTACGAAAAACGCTCTATATTTCAAACTTCACTACCTTTATACTAGCAAATGTATGCTAAATCAAGGGCATATAAAAACCTAAAAAGTACCAAAATGAACACAAAAAATACTACCCCAAATTTCAAACTACTCGCCGTTGGCATAGTAGCGATTAGTTTTTTTGTAACAAGTTGCACTAGTTTGCAACAAACAACCACTGTTGCAACAGATGATTTATATTATACCCCAAGCAAGCCTGCAGAACAAGTTGTAGCGCAAACAGAGGAGGACACTTATCAAGATTATCAAAATTATCAGGACGATCGATTTTTAAGATTAAAAGTGGCTAATAGAAATCGTTGGTCAAGCATTGATGATTTTGGCTATTGGAATAACCCAAGTTTTAGCATGGGCTTTGGCATGGGTTTTGGTGGATTTGGCGGATTCGGATATGGTGGCGGATGGGATCCATTTTGGAACAATCGTTTTGGATGGGCTGGCTATTATGGTGGATGGGGCGGTGGCTTTGGTGGGTTTGGATTTGATCCTTTTTGGGGTGGTGGATTCGGAGGCTTCGGTGGATGGGGCGGTGGATGGGGCGGTGGCTTCGGTGGATGGGGCGGTGGCTTTGGTGGATGGGGCGGTGGCTTTGGTGGATGGGGCGGAGGTTTCGGTGGATGGGGCGGAGGTTTCGGTGGATGGAACCCCTACTATGCTAGCATGTGGAATCCTTATGGAAATTACTATGGTGGCATCTATGGAGGCATCTATGGTGGAATCCCTATGAGTGTAAATAATTACGACAAACGAGTTCCAGTGCAACCTAATCGCACCAACTTAAATCCATACATGAAAAATATTGGACAATTTAGAAGATCAGGTGATGTTAGAGAAAATGGCAATTTTGCAAATTCAAATAGTAATGGCAATGTAGGTGCTAGATCAAATACACCAGCAGGCTTTAGAAGTATCAATAGCAATTCAGTTTCCAGTAATAATGTGGGTACTGGCTTTTCAAGATCAAATAGCAATAGCAATTCCTCACAACCTAGTGTAAGTAGCTTTGGTAGTTTAGTAAAAAGAGTGATGACTACTACATCAAGTGCAAGAGCAGCAAGTTTTAATAATTCTTCAAAAAATTATTCAGCACCTAATAATTCTAACAACTCTTATAACACACCCAACAGAAGCTCCTCGAGCCCTAGCTATACAGCACCTGCTTCTTCAGGAAGTAGTTCAAGTGGTAGCTCTTCTGGTGGCGGCGGATTTATTGGTGGCGGCAGAACAAGAGGTGGCGGCGGCAATTAATCACGCAAAAAAAATAAATGCTGGTTTGAATGATATCAATATTATTTAAACTCGTTTACAAAAAAGTAACAAACTATTATGAAAAAAATATTACTGTTTAGTTTAGTAGGATTTAGCTTAAATGCGTTTGCACAAGATCCAGATGACGTATTAAAGTATTCTTGGTTTGCCCCGCATGGAACACCAAGAAGTAATGCATTGGGCGGTGCCATGGGTTCCTTAGGCGGGGATATGTCATCGTCACATATCAATCCAGCTGGTTTGGGATTTTATAAATCAAGTGAGTTTTTGTTGACTTCAAAATTTTCTAATAAAACAAACAGCGTTGATTATTTTAAAACGAATACATCTGTATCTTCTAACAAAATAAATCTTGGTAACTTAGGTATTGTTTTAGCTGATGGTCGTAAAAAAAATAATTGGAGCAGTACTGCCTTTTCAATCTCATACACTCAAGTCGCAGACTACAATAACCACTATGGTCTATCAGGTAAAAATACGTATTCAAGTTTCACTGAAAAGTTTGCTGATCAATTATATGACACTGAGTCAAGCTTGACCGCTGCACAACAAAATTTTATTTACGGTAGCTCCCTTGCGATTCAATCCAATTTAGTCACCCCAATTTTTGATAAGAATGGTGATATTACAGATTATAGAACTACCATCCCCATAGGCAACTTGAATCAAAAAAATGATGTGGTTACCAAAGGCGGGTATAATGAACTTGCGTTTGGTTGGGGTGGAAATATTGAAGATAAATTATATTTAGGGGCTAGTTTTACCTTGCCAATGATCAACTTTAGCAAAACCAATTATTTTGGCGAAACTGGTCATTTTGATTTTTACGAAGAAAGTTCTTCCAAAGGTTTTGGTTTGGGGGCTAAATTTGGTTTGATTTATAAAGCACAACCTTTCTTACGTTTTGGATTTACTTATCACACACCGCAATTAATCAGCTTCAGGGATGCAATAAGCGCTGATATGTATAGCAATGCTTTACCGAATGGATTAAGCTCCTATGACTTAATGAATAATTTTAAAAATAATTTTTATCCAGCAAGTTATGACTACGCAATGACAACACCTTCAAAAGCCATTGTTAGTTCAAGTTACTTTTTTGCAAATCCAAGCAAGCCTACCCAACCATTGGGTTTTATTAGTGCAGATATTGAATGGGTAACATATGCAGGTACCCGTTTTTATTCCAATGACAATAACCAAGATGTAGTTAGCTATTATAATGACCTTAACTATATAATAAAAAATACCTATCAAAATAATATTAATATCAAAATTGGTTCAGAAGTAAAATTAAATGGCAATTGGATGGCTAGGGCTGGATCTGCTTTTTATGGTTCCCCCTACAAAGATGCAGGCTTTAAAGCTTCTCAGTTTGTTTTAAGCGGTGGTATTGGTTACAGAACAGAAAAACATTTTATTGATCTTACCATTATGAATACCATGGTGAAAGATGCCATTTTCCCTTATCGCTTAACTGAAAAAAGCAGCTACTACGCCGATTTCAAAGGCAATAATTTAATGTTTAACATTGGTTATGGTATAAGATTCTAAGCAATTATAATTTATAAATTCAACCGGAAGTATTGGATTATAAAAAATAATTTACCACACAAAAAAAGATCCGCCCCTCGAGTACTCGGGGGGCGGATCTTTTTTTTAGCCTACTTAAGTAAGCTTATGCTAGGAAGCGACTATTTTAAATCGCTTGTCTTTAAACCTTGATTCAATTTAATGTCCGTGTACTTTACATTAATTTTCATAGCACCCATATCAATGATCATTTCAGAAGCCAACTGTATACCATTGACTGTTTGATAAGCATTGTAAAATTGTTGTTGTGTCACTGTTCCACGACCAGGTACTTCCTCTGATTTAGAAGTTTTAACTAATAAATAAGTTGTTGCATCATAAAAACGGTGTGATACTTTTTTAGAAGGTGTTGTTACTTCAACATCAATAGCATCCTTGCCATTTACTTTTTCTACACCAACCACTTTTAAGCCATACCCTTTCGTCAAATATAATTGCTCAGGAGCAATGCTTGCCGACTCATCCAATCCCTCTTTCACATCATCTGTGATGGGAGCTTCTTGGCCTTGTTGGCTTACCGAATATTTACCATCCACAACTGCTTGCTTCATTAAAGCCATGCCACCCATTGACATAGTGGTAACGGAATTACCTGGGATAATAATTTTTTGAGACATATTTAGGGATTGCCCCATAATGTTTGCTGTACCATTTAATGCCACATCAGTTACTTTGGCTAAAGCTTCTGCAGATCCAATGGCAGCAATTGCCTTTGTCATCACCACTTGTGGTGTCAAGGATACATCTACTTTTATTTCCGTAGGTGGTGTAATTTCGTTTCCTTCAATATCAAAATATTTTACTGGGCCATATTTTTCAAGCCCTTTCGCTATTTGTTTTGCATTGCCGACAATCACAATGTGCATCTTTGTTGTATTCAATAATCCCTTTGCAGCATCCTGCACTTTTTGCGCATCAACAGCCGCTAAATTGGTTAAATATTTTTGATAGTAATCCGCAGGCAAATTATTTTGTGCAATTTTTAAAGCAAATCCAGCAATCGTTCCAGGATTTTCTAAGGAACGCGCAAAACCACCAGCAAGATAATTTTTCATTCTACTTAATTCTGCATCCCCCACTTTTTCATTTAGGATAATATTAATTTCACGCAACAATTCTTGTACTGAGCTATCTGTTTTTTCATTTCGAACCGATGCGGAAGCTTCAAATATACCCACTTGACGACTCGGATTCAATGAGGAATAGGCACCATAAGTAAATGCATATTTTTCACGTAAGTTGGCAAACAAACGTCCAGAAAAACCACCCCCTAATATATTATTCATAACTGATCCAGCAATCACATTGGATGATCCAGGAAGTAAATCAACTGTGGTTGCAATCGTTACTACACTTTGCACACTTGCAGGTCGATCAATGACAGCAACATAGGTTTGATTAGGCAATGCAGGTTTTGCAAAATTTTGTTTTGTTGCAGTTCCCTTCACCCATGATCCAAAACTTTTTTCTGCCAATACTTTTGCTGTTGCAGGTTCTATATCACCAACAAAAACTAAATAAGCCATATTAGGTTTCCAATAGGTACTCAAAAATGATTTAACATCATTAATCGTAATGCTGTTCACTGTTTTAGTGGTCATCATTTCTCCGTAAGGATGTGATGCGCCATACACTAACTTCTTCACTACATTACCAGAAATTGCATCCGCATCATCTTTACTTGATTCTATTCCAGACAATGTTTGCTTGCGAATTTTCTCCAATTCATCGTTTGCCAATGCAGGATGAAGTACTACCTCAGCCATTAAGGACATTAAGGAAGGAAAATTAGACTTAAGTGAGCTAACCGTTGCAGACTGACTTGAAGTAGACATACTTCCTCCTAAAAATTCCACCGCTTCGTCTAATTGTGCTTTTGATTTAGTAGTCGTACCTCTTTTCAATAACTGACCTGCCATTTCAGCAACGCCCGCTTTATCGCCTTCTGCAAAACCATCATAATCAAATGCCAAAGAAGCAGTCACCCTTGGCAATTTTGTATTTTTAACAACAAATACTTGTAACCCGTTCGTTAAAGTAAATTTAACTGGATTACCAATTTGTATCAATGGTGCTTTTCCAGGCACAGGTGCTTTTGTACGATCTATTGTTTGTGCCATTGAACATAACGGCAGCATGAATAAAGCGATGTATATATGTTTTTTCATAAAATTATTTTTTATTGCAATTGAATTGCACAATTACTTAGTAGTGGGTTTTTCTTTAGGTACATAATAAAGAACAACACGATTGTCCTTGTTTAAATATTTTTTTGCCACATTTAAAACATCCTGTCTGGTTACCTTATTGTATTTGTCTAATTCAGTATTAATTAAATTAGCATCTCCAAAATAAACCTCATTATTGGCTAAGCTTTCAGCGATACCCGCCATTGTTCCATTACTCGTAACTATTTGTGTGGTGATTTGATTCTTTACTTTTTGGAATTCTCTTTCTCCAACTAAGTCTGTTTTCAAGTCATTAACAATACTATCCATACTTAATTCCAAGGTCTCAATTTTCACCCCCATGTTTGCAATGGCTAATGTGATGAACAATCCCTCATCCTCATTAAAAAACGGTGCAGATTGCGCAGCGACTGCTTGTTGTTTTTTATCTACCAATGTTTTATTCATTCTAGATGATTCACCCCCAGATAAAATAGTGGATAATACATTAAATGCATAATATTCATCTCCGCCTTGTTTAGGCGCTCTGTAGGCTTGAAAAACACCTGGCAATTGAATATTGTCTTGTATCACATCTCTTACTTCACCGCCCAAGGCTGGCTCTTTAATAGTAGGTCTTGGTATTACATTAGCGCCTTTTTTAATTGGCCCAAAATAAGCTTCAATTTTCTTTTTCACATCTGCCTTATTAAAATCACCTGCAATGGATAACACGCAATTGTTAGGAACATAAAATGTTTTATAAAAATTAATGAACTCGTCTAATTTAGCTGCGTTTAAATGATCCATACTTCCTATTGGCGCCCATTGATAAGGATGTACTTTAAATGCACGTTTCAACATTTCAGTTAAAAAAGAGCCATAAGGTCGATTGTCCACTCTTTGTCTTTTTTCCTCTTTAACTACTTCGCGTTGTGTATTCACTCCTATTTGTTCAATTTTTGCATGCATCATACGCTCACTTTCTAACCACAAACCCAAATCCACTTGATTGGAAGGTAGTAACTCAAAATAAAAAGTACGATCCTGTGAAGTATTTGCATTTAATGCACCACCCGCATTGGTGATATATTTATCAAACTCACCGCGTTTGATATTTTCAGATCCTTCAAATAATAAATGTTCAAAGAAATGCGCAAAACCAGTGCGCGCAGTATCCTCATTTTTGGAACCTACATGATAGAGGGCCGTAACTGCGACCACAGGCGCAGAATGATCCTCATGTAAAATAACTTTTAAGCCATTGGGCAAAGTGTATTTTTCAAATTGGATAGCATTTGTTTGTGCATTTGCCATCGACAATGAAGAAATACCGATCACTGCCATTAAAATTCTTAGTTGCATAATTTTATGTTTGATGATTGATTGTTGATTTGTTTAATTTTTATTTGATCACTTTTATGTATCGATTGATGGATTTATTTAAAATGGATAATCATCCAGTAAAACAACCCCTTATTTATTACTAAAATTACTCAAATTATTTGTAGGCAAATATTATATTCATGATAATATGGAAAATTTTTACCATCGGCCACTACCCGATTTGAGCGTCTTTTATTTGATCGGACAGATGCCAAGTAATTTCGGGATCTTTTTTAAACCAGGTCATCTGTCTTTTAGCATAATGTCTGGTATTTTGTTGGATATTTTCAATAACTTTTTCCTTGGATAGGTTGCCTTCAAAATAAGGCATCCATTCGCTATAACCCACTGTTTGCAAGGCATTTAAGTGATTCTGCGGAAGCAAGTTTCGCACCTCGGTTTCCAAACCGTTTTCAACCATGCTTATTACTCGTTGGTTAATGCGCTCATACAATTGCTCCCTTGGTAATTCAAGCCCCACTTTTACAATGTTAAATGGACGCGTGATTTTATTTTTAATTTGAAAACTTACAATAGAAGCGCCAGTCCCAAGCATCACTTCCAATGCACGCATTAATCTTTGGGGATTTTGCTGCTCCCCTTTCGCCCAATACATAGGATCCTTTACGGAAACTTCCTTTTGCAACCATCGTAATCCTAACTTTTCATATTGTTTGATAATGTCCTCCCTAATGGCTGGATCAATGGCAGGTATCAAATCTAAACCTTCACAAAAAGCTTTAATATACAAACCTGTACCGCCCACCATGACCACCGAATGATGTGTTTTAAATAATTCGTCTGCTTTTGCTAATGCATAATTTTCAAAAACTTGGGCATTGACCGTTTCATTCACCGAATGACTGGTGATAAAATGATGTGGGACTTTTGACAACTCCTCCAAACTAGGTCGCGCAACGCCAATACTTAATTCCGCATAACATTGTCTTGCATCTGCAGAAATTATTTCAGTTTTTAAATGTTGCGCCAATGTAATTGCAAAACTGGTTTTCCCAACTGCAGTCGGACCCACAATGATATATACGGTATTATTAGACAAGAAATTTTATTTGAAAAATGAAATAAACAAATTACATGCTATTCAATAGCAAGAAAAAATGATGTAAAAATAATGGATCTGCTAAAATGCTTCTCCTTCAAAAAATTCACCTCCTTCTGCATTGCTATCGGAATCTTCTGCACTATCATCGTCCTCTTTATCATCATCCTCCTCTTTATCATGATCCCCTTCTTCTCCTTCCTCCCCAAAGCCATCCTTTGCTTCAGATAAATCATATTTTTCTTCAATATCTGCAAAGGTTTTACCTAATAATCCCTTTGTACCATATTGCATAGGCCCAACTCCTTCTGTTCTTGATACGATAGGATATTCCAGAGAAATATCCGCGTCTGCATTTTTAATCACTTGAATCAATTCAATTAAAAATGTCCAAGACTTTACAAAATCGTATAAATAAATAAAATGCTGGTTGGTATCAATAATTTCTGAACCAATGGTTGTTTCCTCCATTAATAAAGGCGGCGCGACATATTCTTTTTCATAGACCGCTTTACTAATTTCGCGCCCTCTTTTCCAAATATCATTACTTCTAAAAAAAGTAGCATCATGTTTTTGATCAAACTCAAACGCTTTTAAAATGATATTATTTAATTCAGTAAAATTTTGGGTATGTTTCACTATCACATCTCTATATATCGCATCATCCTCCTCCCAATAAACCCTAAATTTCAAAAATGCCATATCACTTTTTTTAGAACTGCTAAAATACTATTTATTAGCTTGATTTAAATGATTTTAGACAACTAAATCATTAAATTATTTACTTGGTTTTAAGCCAATTTTTGCGGCTTGCTCAAGCATGAAAGCATACGCTGCTTCATACTCATTGGAGATGAGACCATCTAGTATCGCTTCCCTAATGGCATCTTTAATTACACCCACTTCACGGGAAGGTGCAATGTTGAATAATTCCATAATTAATTCTCCTGAAATGGGTGGTTGCCAATTGCGCACTTTGTCTTTTTCCTCCACAGCCACCAGTCTTTGTTTTACATATTCAAATCCTTGTAAATAGCGCCTAACTTTTACTTGATTCTTACTGGTAATATCAGCGGAACATAAAACCATCAAATGGTCAATATCATCTCCAGCATCAAATAACAATCGTCGAATGGCACTATCTGTTACATTATCTTTTGTTAAAGATATAGGACGTAAGTGCAAGGCCACTAATTTTTGAACCATTTTCATATGTTCGTTGAGTGGTAATTTTAGTTGCGTGAAAATTTTGGGTACCATCCGCGCGCCCACCACTTCGTGACCATGAAAAGTCCATCCAAATCCTTTCTCAAATTTTTTAGTTCTTGGTTTTGCGATATCATGCAATACGGCTGCCCATCTTAACCAGATGTCATTCGAATTGGCCGCTACATTATCCAACACTTGTAAGGTATGAGAAAAATTATCTTTATGCCCAATCCCATCCAATGTTTCTGCGCCTTCCAATTGTAAAAATTGCGGAAAAATAAATTGTAATAACCCCGCTTCTTTTAATAAGTACCAACCCTTGGATGGCACTGGTGTGTTCATTATTTTTTGTAGTTCATCCGTAATTCTTTCTTGCGAAACTATCGTGATACGATCTGCCATTTTTTTAATTGCGGCAAATGTTTCCTCCGTGATCGTAAAATTTAATTGCGTAGCAAATCGAATCGCACGCATCATACGAAGTGGATCATCATCAAAAGTTTGTTCTGGTGCTAAAGGCGTTTTAATAATTTTTTGTGCGATATGTAACATACCCTCAAATGGATCCACTAAGTTGCCAAAATTCGCATCACTGATATCAATAGCCAAAGCATTGATTGTAAAATCTCTTCTATTTTGATCGTCTTCAATAGTACCCACAGTCACACTTGGCTTTCGACTATCCCTTGAATAACTCTCCTTACGTGCACCTACAAATTCAACTTCCACCTCCGGAAACTTAATTTGTGCGGTACCAAATGTTTTAAAAAGTGCTACTGGAGGCTTGGGATTAAATTGCTTGGCAACTTCATTCGCCAATTGCATGCCATCACCCAAACAAACAATATCAATATCCTTGGTGGGCCGATCTAAAATTTTATCACGCACAAATCCACCTACCGCAAATGCTTGCGTATTTAGGGTTGCTGCAGCTTTAGCAACCACCTTAAAAAGGGCTATTTCTTTATCAGTAAAATGGATGGCCATGGATGCAAAAGTACTAATGTTGTTCCACTTGTAACAAAGGAGCTATTAATTGGTCCATTTTTATTGTTTTGGCGCAATCAAAGTGTTTTAAGGGACATTGCTTTTTACCATGAATACCACAAGGACGGCAAGTAAGCGACTCATTGGTTTGAACAATAAATGAATTATCAGACAAAGGTCCAAACCCAAAATCGGGCAAAGTAGAACAATAAACAGCTACTACAGGCGCGTTCACCGCAGATGCAAAATGCATGGGTGCGGAATCGTTCACATAATTAAGTACTGCTTTTTTTTGTAAAGCCGCGGAAGCTAAAAAACTCAATCGTCCTGCTAAATTCACTACGGATTTACGATTTATTTTTTGTAAAATTTGGTCGCACAATAATTTATCCCCTGGCCCACCGATTAAATATATCGGGCCCTCAAACGGAATTTGATTGATCAATTCCACCCATTTTTCTGATGAAAATTGTTTTGTAAACCAAACCGATGCAGGCGCGATACATAAATAGGGTGTTTGTTGGTAATTCATCACCGCTAATTCATCTGAAGCGGTAGGATATAATTTAGGCATCGCCACCTTTGCCTCGAACAAGCAACTTAATAACTGATGATTCCGATCAATTTCATGTTGCCCGTTTTCCGAAAACTGATGCACCACCGAATTTGTAAATAAAAAGGAAAATGGATTTTTATCAAATCCTATTTTAATTTTTGCACCTGATAAGGCGGTCCATGCGCCAGTGGCCGCAAATCTTTGCGCGTTTACGACTACATCGTAGTGGTTGGATCTAATTTTAAAAAGTAACCCTACCCAATGATGGTATTTATTATTTTTTTTATCCCAAACAAGCACTTGATTTAAAAAAGGGTGAGATACAAACAGGGATTCATTGCCTTTTCTAACCAAAATGTCCATCTTCACTTCTGGCCATTGTTGATGCAAGTTTTCAATCAATGCTGTTGCTAATACAACATCACCAATAAAAGCAGTTTGAATCACCAATATTTTTTTCATGAAGTGAATTTAATTAAATAATACTATTCTAGCATACCACTATGCACGAATAATAACAAGATTACCTTCGGCATCCCATTTGACAATGGCAGAGGGTTGTTTAATTTCATTGTCATCCTGCTTGTATTTCACGACATAATCTACCCCTTCAATAATTTCTAATGAAATATCATTAAAACACATAGGAGTAGGATACCCTGATATATTAGCGGATGTACTTACAATGGGTTTTCCAAATTGTTTAATCAAAGTTTTACAAAAAGGATCCTTACAAATACGAATCGCTACAGAACCATCTTCACCAATTAAATTGGAAGCTAAATTTTTTGCGCTTGGATAAATTACGGTCGTTGGTTTGTGAATGCCTTTTATATAATCAAAAATTTGAAAGGAATGATCTTGCACATAATTCAATAATTCCGTTTCATCTTCCAATAAAACAATCATTGCTTTACTTTCAATCCGATTTTTTAAGGTGAAAATTTTACTCACTGCTGCTTCATTTGTGGCATCGCAACCAATCCCCCAAACGGTATCTGTTGGATATAATAGTATGCCCCCATTTTCAAGGATGGACAAACAAGCTTTTATATCAGCATGGTTTTGGAACATGCTGCAATTTAGACAATCTCAATAATAAAAAGTTATACTTTAATGTGTAAAACAAACTTATTAAAATAGATGACTAGCATGTATTTTTGTCAAAATTTGAAAATCATGGAAATCAAAGACACCATTAATGAGGTTTGGAATGATCGTAGTTTATTGAAACAAGACGCGTATAGTAATGCAATAAAATTAGTGATTGAAGAAGTGGATAAGGGCCGCTTAAGAGTAGCGGAGCCGCAAGGAGATACTTGGGTGGTGAATGAATGGGTAAAACAAGCCATTCTGATGTACTTCGCGATACAACCCATGCAAACTTGGGAAATAGCCCCATTCGAGTTTCATGATAAAATGTTACTTAAATCAAATTATGCAGCATTAGGGGTAAGAGCTGTTCCACATGCAGTAGCAAGATATGGTGCCTATTTGGCTAAAAATGTTGTTTTAATGCCAAGCTATGTGAACATTGGTGCTTTTGTAGATGAAGGTACGATGGTGGATACTTGGGCAACTGTTGGAAGTTGTGCGCAAATAGGTAAAGGCGTGCATTTAAGTGGCGGTGTAGGTATTGGAGGGGTATTAGAGCCATTGCAAGCAAGTCCTGTTATTATTGAAGATGGGTGCTTTATAGGGAGTAGATGTATTGTAGTTGAAGGGGTGCATTTAGAAAAAGAAGTGGTGTTGGGTGCGAATGTGGTATTAACCCAAAGCACTAAAATTATTGATGTTAGTGGGGCAAACCCAATTGAATATAAGGGCCGTGTACCAGCAAGAAGCGTAGTAATTCCAGGTTCCTATCGTAAAACATTTCCGGCCGGCGATTACCAAGTAAGCTGTGCCTTAATCATTGGTCAAAGAAAGCCAAGTACCGATCTAAAAACAAGCTTAAATGACGCTTTGCGCGATTTTAATGTAGCGGTTTAGGGGAGGTGATTTTTAAAAAAAATTTGGGGCGACCAGAACGAATCCCGACCACCCCGATTATCCTTCCCCCAAAGGATAAAAAACTTAAATATTCAATATTTTATTAATATATAAACTAGACTCATTTATTATAATTCAAATATGAATGATATAATTAAAAC
>CAJBLA010000172.1 GCA_903953815.1 uncultured Bacteroidota bacterium
AGACCTCGTAAAGCAGGCCAAACTGAAATGGAATATCAAATGCGTAACTGGTATTATTTTAACTGGTTATGTGGTGATCATATCAATGAACAACATATTCATAATTTAGATGTGATTAACTGGTTCAAGGAAGGATACCCAGTTAAGGCACAAGGATTTGGAGGAAGACAGGTTCGTAATAGCAAGGAACATGGTGAAATTTTTGATCATCATTTTGTAGAATACCATTATGCAGATGGTTCTATTTTAAATAGCCAATGTAGACATATTCCAGGCACCATGAGTAAGGTAGATGAATTACTAGTGGGTACGAAAGGTAAAATACATTGTGGTCAAGCAAAAATTGTTGACCATGGCGGAAAAGTGCTTTTCCAATTTGCTAAAAAAGGAGAACCAGATCCATATCAAAACGAGCATGATGAATTATTTGCTGCCATTGCAAAAGGCGAATATAAATATGCGGATGCAGAAAATGGTGCTAAAAGTACCATGACTTCAATCATGGGTCGTATGGCAACATATAGCGGTCAAATGATTGAATGGGATAAGGCAATTAATTCAGGCATTGATATTCATCCAAAAGTATATGACTTTAATGCCGCACCTCCTGTATTGCCAAATGCAGATGGATTTTATCCAATTGCAGTGCCGGGTGTAACTAAATATTTTTAACCTTATTATAAATTAGGGTAAAGTGATTCACTAAAAACCCGTCCTCCCGAATACTTGGGGGGACGGGTTTTTTTATATGTATAAGCTTATTAGAATAAAAATTAAAAGAGTAACAATAAACTATTGTATTTTTTAGCCATTGCGTTAATGAAATCAGTGAGTTTGTATCTATTTAAAATATCTGCAGGTAATTCAGCAGCACCTTGAACAAGCCCGACACAAGTGGGCTTACCACAATGGCAATTAAATGTTTGAGAGATTTTCCATTCTGTGGCTGGATAAAAAAAAGTCAATTCATCCCCTATAGCAATATCAATTAAGCATTCCAATTGCATGGTACTTGTATTAAATAAAACATTCGGCTCACAAGAGTGATTCGTGTATTGTAAATATTCAGGGCTTAAGTGTATGTGTTTATCTTCTCCAACTTGAACAGTTAAATAATTCGGTGTGTCTACAATTTTTGAAGAACCAAAATCAATAATGACATCTCCTTTAGAGAAAGCTGTAGTTGCAAATAAACCATTTTGTTCGTTTAATAAATGCTGCTTTACCTCGCAATTAGGATGCGAACTGATCAATTTAAGCTGATGATGATTTGACATTACATTAGGGGGGGGGTATGTTAAATTTTATTTTGATTATTGCAGTAAAATATATTTAGTTAAATGTGCTATAAAAACTACTTAGTATACCTCGTAAATTTTTCTGTACGACCAATGATGGATATACCAATATAACCACGAACATTAAGTGTTTGCTTGTCCTCGCTTAACCACATTTTACAACTATAGGTAGATCCTCCTTCTGGATCATAAATTTTACCATCTACCCATTGGTTATCAGACCAAGTAAAATTTGAAAACAAATTCAATCCCTTCACTTCCCTATTTCTTAAGCTTACCTCTTTATTGTAAATATCCTTACGTTCGGTTTGCACCCATATTAATTTTCCAAACAATTTATTTCCTTGCATATAGGTTTCCACCACCCCTTTTTTACTGGGGGACAGCCATTTGCCTAAATAGTCCTTTTGGGCATTAACAAAATTTGATAAAATCAAAAATAGAACGAGGGATAAGAATAGCTTTTTCAAAGGGAACATAATTTTAATGAATAAATAAATTTTGAGCGCATTAATTTGCGTCTTTAAATTACTTTGATTATTTATATTTCTGCTATTTTAATTTGTTTTTTTTCGCTTTTCAAAAACATAAAGCCTACAAATTTATACAGAAATGCTTTTCCCCTTTTGCTAATAGGGAACAACTATCTTACAATTTCTCTTTGAGTAGGATACAAGAAGTTAGTTTCTAATTGATTATATTGCAATACACGCTAGCTACTTATGAAAAAAAGATACCAAGTACTTACTGTTTTGTCCATATTATCCATGATTACTTTTTTGGACAGAATCGCATTGTCATCGGCAAGCTCGAGTATCATGAGTGAATTAAATATTTCAACCGTGCAATGGGGCTGGATTTTAGGGATGTTTACCATTGCATATGCGGCATTCGAAATACCTACGGGATGGCTAGGTGATAAATTTGGTGGCAAAAAGATACTGATTCGGGTGGTGTTGTGGTGGTCACTTTTCACCATTTTAACGGGTTTTGCGAATGGATTTTTGATGTTACTATTGGTTCGTTTCCTATTTGGGATGGGCGAAGCGGGGGCTTACCCTAACACCTCCATAGTATTGGCAAAATATTTTCCTGTTTTGGAACGGGGCCGCGCACAAGCAACCATTTGGGGGGCTTCCCGTATAGGGGCGGCTTTAACCCCTTTTATTGTACTTCCACTTCAGCAAAAATATAGCTGGAATATGTCCTTTTACATTTTGGGAGCCGTTGGCATCGTTTGGACCCTATTTTGGGTATTTTGGCATAAGGAGGATCCGAAAGATTGTAAGGATATGTCCAAAGAAGAGCTAAAATTCATCATTGATAACCGCGACCTTCCTATGCAAGGGGAAAGGACTAAAACCTCTTACTGGAGCGGGCTTAAGTCAACGAATTTGTGGTTTTTACTAGCCATGTACTTTTGTTATGCGATTGGCGCCTACTTTTTTCAAAGTTGGTTCCATACCTACCTGGAAAAGGGACGACTTATCCCAAAAAATGAGCTTATTTGGGCATCATCGGTGCCCTATTTACTGGCTGCAATAGGTTGTTTTACAGGCGGTTGGATCAGTGATAAGGCTTGTTTGCGATGGGGTAAAAAATGGGGGCGGCGCATTGTACCCATGGTGGGTTTATTTGTAGCTGGCATTTGTATTATTAGCGCCTCCTTAGTGAGTGATAACTTGTTGGCAATCATTTATTTAGGTGTCGGCATGGCTTTTATGGATGTAACAGCACCCGTGGCATGGGCGGTCGCCATGGATATGGGGGGCACCAAAAGTGGAGCCATCTCAGGGACCATGAATACGGCTGGTTTAACTGGGGCTTATATAAGCACAGTATTTTTTGGATATCTGGCATCCGCTTATGGCTATTATTTACCTGTACTTTATATCGGAATTATGGTTTTATTGGGGTCGTTTATTTGGCTGAAAATAGATGCTACGCAAAAAATTGAATTTAAGGCAATTACGCAATAGTTCTGCTTTCTTTTTTTAGGCAAATGCCCTATCTTTAAAACACGATTTTGCTAGTCACCAACTTCAGTGAGATTTCGCTTTAAATTTTAAGCACATTTATTTAAATTATAAATGAAGGAATCTTGCAATTAAAAAAATATTAAATATGAAAAGAAGATCTTTTGTAAAAAATTCAGTGATTTCCACTGCAGGCTTATTCATCACCAAAGATATGTTTAGCAACAAAAAAGGGCCTGTGTATGGTCACAACGAAATGACATTCCGTTTGGATACCACGTGGGGCACACTTAATACTGAAAAAACACCCGTGAATGATTGTCATGAAATGATACAAGATTCCAAAGGTCGAATTGTGTTATTGACTAATGAGACAAAAAATAATATAATAATCTACAATAAAAGTGGCCGCTTAATTGATAGTTGGGGAACTGAGTTTCCTGGCGCGCATGGTTTAAGCTTGCAACAAAACGGCAAAGAGGATTTTTTATTTATTACGGACACCAATAAACATCAAGTTTATAAAACGACGATGGATGGCAAAATTTTATTGACGATTGATCCTCCTCAGGATTTACCAGCTTATAAAAATAATAACAAGGCCTTTGTTCCAACGGAAACAACTGTTTTACCGAATGGTGATTTTTATATTGCAGATGGATATGGCGCACAACATGTTTTACATTACGATGAAAATGGAAAATTGAAAAATGCATTTGGTGGCAGAGGAACAAAAGATGAAAATTTAGATAACGCACATGGTATTTGTGTTGATACTAGAACTGGCACCACCACATTAATTGTTACAGATAGAAATAAAAATTGTTTCAAAAGATTTTCACTAGATGGAAAACTAATGGAGATTATTCAATTGCCAGGTGCTGGTGTTTGTAGACCAGTGATTAAAGGTGATTACCTATATGCTGCAGTGTTAAGATCCCCTATGTCTGTTGAGAAATCTGGATTTGTTACCATTTTAAACAAAGAAAATAAAGTGGTTTCTAATATTGGTGGAACAGAACCCATTTATGAAAATGGCAAATTAAAAACTATGGCGCAAGCGGATAAAATATTTGCACATCCACACGATGTGTGTGTTGATGATGATGGAAGTATTTATGTGGCACAATGGGCTTCAGGAAAAGTATACCCTTATAAATTAACACGTGTTTAGTTTTATAAATAATTTGTTGAAATAATTTTGATATTGAATATGAAAAAGTACATCAGTTTTGGGGCAATCGTTTTAGTGGTCATCGGGCTTATTTATGGTGTCGTATATATTGCCGATGGCAAAAAAGGCGCCCGCTCAAAAGCAATATCCTACAACCAAGATATTCGTCCTATTTTATCTGATAAGTGTTTTTCCTGCCATGGACCTGATGCAAATAAAGTAAAAGCTGGATTAAGATTAGATATCCCTTCAAGAGCATTTGCGGAACTTGAAAAAAATAAAGGCCACTACGCCATTGTACCTGGCTTCCCTGAAAAAAGTGATTTGATTACACGAATAGAATCTAATGATCCAGCAATAATGATGCCGCTTCCTGAAAGCCATCTTGCAAAATTAACAAAGGAAGAAATTGCATTATTTAAAAGATGGATTCAAGAAGGCGCGAAATATGAAAAGCATTGGGCCTTTGTTGCACCAGTAAAAGCAGTTTTACCTGAAGTAGATCATACCAAGTGGGTGCGTAATGAAATTGATAATTTCATTTTAGAAAAAATGGAAGCGGAAGGATTTGATCCAAATGAGGAAGCGCCGCGTGATGCATTAATAAAAAGAGCTTATTCAGATGTAATTGGTTTACCGCCTAGTTATGAAGCATTGAATAAATGGAGAAATAATACGGACGAGAATTGGTATGCTAAAATGTTAGATGAATTATTGCTAAAACCTGCCTATGGTGAAAAAATGGCTATTCAATGGTTGGACTTAGCAAGATATTCTGATTCCTATGGATTTCAGGATGACGAGATTCGTTCACAATGGCCATGGCGCGATTGGGTAATTAATTCATTTAATAAAAACATGCATTACGATGAATTTTTAACCAACCAAATTGCGGGCGACTTATTACCGAATGCAACCAAAGCAAATATTCTAGCAACCGCCTTTTTTAGAAATCATAAATACACAGAAGAAGGAGGAATTATTGAAGAGGAATATCGTGTATCCTATAATATTGATAAAACCAGAACTTACGGAAAAGCAGTTTTAGGCGTTACCATTGAGTGCGCACAATGTCATGATCACAAATACGATCCATTTTCCAATAAAGATTATTATCAGTTATATGCTTTCTTTAATGAGAGTAAGGAGAAGGGATTTGAAGGAGATGTAGGACAATCCACCAAAGCAAAAAATCCAAAATTATATATTAGTAAGGAAGAGCGTAGTAATTTTTTGAATTTTGTCAATACAGTGGATACAGGTATGATTGAAGTTTCAGTGATGGGTGATTGGAAGGCAGGCGATACTGTAAAACCAAGACCTACTTATATTTTAAGTCGTGGTAGTTATGATGCGCCAACAAATATTTTAGTACGACCTACCGCATTAGAATCGATCATGCCTTATGATAGTACAAAGTATGGTAGCAATCGCTTGGGCTTAGCAAAGTGGACGACCAATAAAAAAAATCCACTAACAGCTCGTGTTTTTGTGAATTTTATTTGGCAGGATATGTTTGGAAGAGGGCTAGTAAAATCTTCGGGCGATTTTGGTTTGCAAGGGGAGTTACCAACCCATCCAGAATTATTGGATTGGTTAGCTGTTGATTTCATGGAACATAATTGGGATATTAAATATTTAGTTAAAAAAATACTGAGTAGCAATACCTATAAACAATCCAACATCATAAGCAAAAAGCAATTGGAACAAGATCCAGATAATTTAACGTACTCAAGATCACCTAGAATGAGATTTAAGGCAGAGATTGTACGTGATTATATTTTAAGTACAAGTGGCTTATTGAATACAAAGATTGGTGGACCAAGTGTTAAACCCTACCAGCCTAAAGGAGTTTGGGAAAGTTCCACTTCGGGTCGTGGTAGTTTAGCAAGTTACAAGCAGGATCATGGTTCTGATATTTATAGAAGAGGCTTATATACTTTTATTAAGTTGACTGCGCCACCGCCTAGTATGATGATATTTGATGCGAGTAATAGGGACCAATGCGAGGCAAAAAGATCAAGCACCAATACACCACTACAAGCCTTAACCATGCTTAACGATCCTACGATATTAGAAGCGGCTAGGGTATTAGGTGAAAATACGGCACTAAGTAAAAAATCATTAGACGAAAAAATTGATCAGGCATTTGAAACTATTGTAATTAGAAAGCCGACCAAATTTGAGCGTGAAAAATTAAATGCCTATTGCAAAAAACAAGTTGCATTTTTTAATACAAAACCTGCTGTTGCAGAAGCGGCTTTAAAAGTGGGTGAATTTGAACATCCAAAACAAAAATACAATTCATCAGAAGCAGCGGCTTTAATGAAGACTATTTTAATCATGTATAATTTAGAAGAAACAATTACAAAATCATAAAATATTATGAACGAATTTTTAGAACATGGCTTAAATCAAAACAGGCGTAAATTTTTATCCAAAATGAGTTTGGGTTTGGGTGGATTAGCATTGGGTTCATTAATGGCACCTGGTTTATTTAATGCCAGTAATGAAGATGAGCTTTTTGCAAATGTATTACCCCATTTCGCACCCAAAGCAAAACGAATTATTTATTTGTTTCAAAATGGAGCGCCATCGCAATTAGATTTATTTGATTACAAACCGCAATTACAAAAAATGCATGGCGAGGAATTGCCTGCAAGTATTCGTAATGGCCAACGCTTAACAGGCATGACTGCTAATCAAGCAAAATTTCCATTAGCGGGAACTAAATTTAAATTTTCGCAACATGGTAGCAATGGTGCCTGGTTTAGTGAAACCTTACCTCATCTTGCGAAAATGGCGGATGATATGTGTATTGTTAAAACCATCTATACAGAAGCAATTAACCACGATCCCGCACTTACTTTTTTTCAAACAGGTTCGCAGGTGGGTAACAGGCCAAGTATGGGATCCTGGATTAGTTATGGTTTGGGAAGTGAAAATAAAAACTTGCCAGCGTTTTGTGTATTACTAAGTAAAGGCAAGGGAAACGGACAAGGCGTATATTCAAAATTATGGAATAACGGATTTTTAGATTCTATACATCAAGGCGTTCAGTTTAGCAGTGGTGAAGAACCCGTTAAATATTTAACTGATCCTGAATTTATCAAACGTGGAGATAAGCGTGAAATTTTAGATGAGATATCTGCCTTAAACCAAGAATCCTATAAAGAAATTGGTGACCCAGAAATTGTAACTAAAATTCAGCAATACGAATTATCCTACCGTATGCAAATGGCGGTTCCTGAAATTACTTCATTACAAAACGAACCAGAGTCCATTGTAAAAATGTATGGACCTGAATGTTTGGTGCCAGGCACGTATGCAGCAAACTGTTTATTAGCAAGAAAGCTTTCAGAAAATGGGGTACGCTTTGTGCAATTATATCACCAAGGATGGGATACCCATGGTAACTTACCTGCAGAATTAGAAGGACAATGTAAGGATATCGACCAATCATCTGCAGCATTGATTCAGGATTTAAAACAAAGAGGTTTGTTAGATGAAACCTTAGTAATATGGGGTGGTGAATTTGGAAGAACCAACTATTGTCAAGGTGCTTTAACCAAAGATAACTATGGTCGTGATCATCATCCAAAATGCTTTACTATTTGGATGGCTGGTGGCGGAGTTAAACCTGGTGTGCATGGAGAAACAGATGACTTTGGATATAATATTAATTCATTACCGGTGCATGTACATGATTTTCATGCAACCATTATGCATTTAATGGGTGTTAAACATGAAGAATTTACCTACAAGCATTTGGGAAGAAGATATCGTTTAACCGATGTTGCTGGAAATGTGATCAATGATTTAATTAGTTAGTAATGAATTTGAAAAAATGGACCGGTTTTGTAAATAATGCACTTTGGGTACTCAATCCCTTTTTATTATTGATTGCATTTTTTAATGAGAAATTAAAATTGGGCGTGTATTTGGAGTGGTTTGGAAAAATGCATCCCTTGTTTTTACATTTTCCTATTGTATTAGGGATCCTTATTGGCATCTATTACATAGTAGATAAAAAAGGCAATGTAGCTAGTAATATTCTACATCCGATTTTAGTAGGCAATGCATTTTTAGCAAGTATCGTAGCAGTATTGGGTATTTTTTTATCCAAACAAGATGGTTATGATGATGCATTAATTTTTGCGCATCAATGGGGTGGAATTGCTATAGCGATGATCGGTTGGGCTTTAATTTACTTGCAACAATACAATCAGCGCTTTAAAAGTAGCTATATTTTACGTGTTGAATTTGCGATGGTTTACTTATTAGTGATCATTATTTTCACACATAAAGGAGCGCAACTTACCCATGGTGCGAGTGTAATCAGTTTCCCTCAAAAAGAAGGGACTTCCGAAAATACACAAGTAATAAAAGTGGTTACAGATTCTAATGCAACATTATATGTAAGAGCGGTGGCACCCATTTTGCAACAAAAATGTGTGAGCTGTCATGGTGCAAATAAAGTAAAAGGAGAATTATTATTAAATACACCTGAAAATATACAAAAGGGAGGGAAGAGTGGAAATATACTTACTGCAGACAAGGATAAGGAAGCCATGTTGTTTGAAAGAATTCATTTAGACATCACGCATAAAAAACATATGCCGCCAGATGGGAAAGTGCAATTAACTACTGAGGAAGTAGCGATTTTAAGCAGATGGATAAAAGCCGGTGGTGATTTTAAGATAAAGATGAATGAATTGGCAAAAACAGACAGTTTGTTTTTATTGGCTAATAAATATACGCCAGCAAATAATACAAAAGTGGAAGTCAAAACAGGTTTGCCAGATTTAGCAGAATACAATTCAAATTATTGTGCCGTTAATTACTTGTATCATGGTAGTGATGCTATAGATGTAAACTTTTTTCAAGGTAGCTTTTACAGCAGAGATGTTTTAAAAAAATTAGAAGATTTACAGGATCAAGTGGTGCGTTTAAATATGCAAGGCATGCCATTAACCAATGAAGATGTTAGTATCATCGGCCAATTTAATAATATAGAAAATATTAATTTAAATTATACCAATCTTGATTTAAAAACATTAGAACCGCTAAAACAACTGAAAAAATTAAAGTTGTTATCAATTTGCGGTTTAAAATTTACCGAAAGTGAATTAACCAATTTTTTAAAGGGAAGTACTATTGCAAATATTAATATTTGGTCAAGTGTCATTGGTAAAACACAGCTAGAGAAGATTGCTGCCCGTTATCCAAAAACCAAATTTACCATTGGTGATAATTTAGAATCCCAGGTGCTGAAAATAAATCCTCCCACGATTGACCAAGACTCCTCAATTATTTCAAAGTTTTTAGATGTAAAAATGAAGCATATGCTGAATGGCGTTACGATTCGTTATACCTTGAATGGAGTGGATCCAGATAGCCTTACCAGCCCAATATATAAAAACACTTTACGTCTTACAAGAAATACCAATTTAAAAATAAAAGTATTCAAGCCAGGTTGGATTAGCAGCGATATTATTCAACGCAATTTTTATAAGTCAGAAATTCGCCCTGATTCTATTTACTTAATTTCATCGCCAGATCAAAAATATTTGGGCGATGGTGCTAGAACATTGGTTGACCTAGAACTAGGTGGCTCCAATTTTACTAATAAAAAATGGTTAGGTTACAAAGACACCACCATGAAGTTCATGGTTAATTTTAAGCAACCGCGTGTTTTACATCAAGCCTTTTTAAACAGCTTGATTGATGTAGGTTCCTATGTTTTTCCAATCGTTTCTATTTCAGTAGAAGGTAGTAATGATGGGATTCGATTTGCGAAAATAACGGAAGCCAAATTCCCTTATGAGTTAACGCAAAAAGATGTGATGAAGGATATTAAAACATTCACAGTTGATTTTCCGAACAATACTTCCTTTAAGCATTATAGATTTACAGTTTTAAATGTTAAAAAATTACCCGTATGGCATCCTGGAAAAGGAACAACCGCCTGGATATTTGTGGATGAGTTATTCTTAAACTAGTTGGTGTATTAATATAGCCCTAAAAAAAACGCCCCGATAATTCGGGGCGTTTTTTTATTCTATCACAAACCACTTATACGTATCAGGTGGAATGGTAAAAGTAAAATCAACAGTGTAATCACGACTTAAATTATATTCATTAGCGCGTCCATTGGGATCTGTAATTTTGACTTTTTGCGTAAGGCCTGTATAATAAAGTGGCAGCTTAATTGTTTTAGTCATCACTTCCTTCGTTGGGTTAAATAGCATCATAAAACCTTTTTGCCCCGTAAATGGACTTACATGCATCCAACCATCCCAATCACGCCCATCTGCACGTCGTAATTGAACAATATCTGCATTTAAAATATTTCTATACTTTTTATACCAATCAATTGTTTTGGAAACCACTAACCTGGTTGATTCGGTATCATACAATCGAGGGCCTCTGTAACAAGCCTGAACACCTGCGCCATAATATTGCATCATCAATTGTTCATAGTCCTTTAAATGTTCACTTAATGGTTCTAATATAGCATCATCATTACCGCCTTGATACTTGGTCAATGGCACAAAACCCCAGGCCATGGAGGGTGTTTTTTCTAAAGTGCCATCATGAATATTTTGTCGGTTTAATAGTTTTTGTTGTTCTCTTGATAAAGAAAAATTTACCTCTCTATACCCTAAGGCAATTTTATGTGTGCCGTCTAAAAAATACCAATCAGGTGCGTTAATATAAACACCAGATTCATTCAACCAATGATACAACTCTTTTTGAATTTCCATTTGTCTCCATTGTGAATCATCATATCCTTTATGACCAGGATGCGTGGTTGATGCACATACATCGCCTGGATAAGGGCCATCATTTTCCCAAATATCAAAACCGGTTGATTTAAAAAAGTATTTTATTTTATCACGATAAGCCAATCCCCATTTACTTCCAAAGCAGGGTGCATGACCAAAAAATGCACCGCCAGGTTTGCCTGTCTTAATATCTACAACATCATCTTCATCACTAATGCGTCGGCTACTAAATAAGGAATAGCCGCCTAATAATATTTTATGCTGGTGTGCATAATCGGTTAAAGTCTTCCATTTTTTAATATTTGCCATTGAACTGTCTTCCATATTTAAATGGCTGCCAAAACTTAAAATAACAGCTTCATACCCGGTAGCCACACACTGATCAATTGCATTTATTACTTCTTGGTCATTCTTGCTGACCAAATGCATGAAAATTGGATTTTGTGTGGTCCATGGTGCTAGGGTACGATACATTTTTTTAATCATCAAGCCTCTTCTTTGACGATCATAGCTATCCATCAAAAGTTCATTAGTTCGAACTGATTTAAAATATTCATTGGGCGCTAAGTCAATACCAGGGGCTTTTTCAGGATAAATTTCTAATAAGCAAGGGGTTTCATAATTATAATTTACTTGCGATGTATAGGCTAAATCAATTTTCCAATGGGTGGTTTGGTCACTGATATCATAACGCATCGCATTGTTAAATGCATAATTCGTTTCTACATAAATACCATGTTGCTTTTTCATTTCTTCAGGCTTGCCCACCACTGCACTTTCTTCTTCCACCAAACCAAGCACTTCATTCACAACCCGATTAATTTTTATTGACTTATTTGAATTATTTTGAATGGAGATCCATTTTGTTATTAAGGGAATGCCATCATATATTTCATAATGCACTTTAATAATTACATTTTTTAGTGCAGGGAGTGTGGAAACATATTCAAAATCAATACGAGCCCCTGTTGGCTGTTTTGCGTTTCCAAGCCAGGTGGTGGGCTTCCAATTAATAAAGGGTTCAATTTTACCAATTGTATATTTAGAAAAAACAAAATCGGAATCTGCTTTTTGTAAATTTTTTATGCCGTCCATTTGTAAATAGGCTTTTTCTTTTTGTCCAGATAATCCACCAACTTTATAGGTGATTTGATCAATCACCACTTTTGCTTCTGGTTCAATACTTCGAATTAATTGTTGCCCATTGGTTAAATTCGTATAATCAAAGCAAGCCACATTGGGTGCAATAACAAAAGACCTTTTTACCAATCCGTTATTCAATACAATATTTTGTCCTTCATTGGTAATGGTTGCTTTTTGTTCAAAAGGACTTACCAACCAATCTTTATTGCTGCTTTTTAGCGTTTCAAGTTTGCCAGATTGTGCAAATCCAAATGAAGCAACTAAAATTAAAAAAATGGTACAACTATTTTTCATGTTTGAATTTTAAATAAAGAAAATGATTGCTATAATTAGTTAAATATAGTAATGAAAAACGAGGATCAATAAAAAGCGGGCGCAGGCTATTTTTTAAAATACAAATAACCCCAACGATTTGGAACATGCATGTTAATAACACCAATGGGTGACCAAACCCAATTGAATTCAGGGATGGGCTTACCATTCGGATTCAATTTTTTTACATAGCTAATTCCTTCATTTTGCATGGTCCATTCTACTCTCGAAAAATTAATACGCCATGGTTTATCTAGATTAGGTAAATAATTTCTGCCTGGTTTTTTTAAGCAGGAATAGGGAATAGCCATCTCAATCGTCCATCCTTTATCTATATCTCGATTATCGTTTAGGGTACCTTTTATTTGAATAGCCGACTTCATACCATCACTATTCCAGCCCATAACCATTGGTCCACCTAACTTGTAGGTTTTAAACATAAATAAATCCATCACAGTCCCTAAGGCATTAATCTCAATTTCGAAATATTGATTTTCATCATTATTGGGATCAATAAACACTTCAAAGTCATGGTCTCTAAAAATGATATCGTCATGGTTTAACAATGTAGCCCATAAATGAGGCTCCTTTAAATTTGCAGCGATATATAAATACTGACTATCCCATAACATTTTAACTCGGGTATCAAATAAAGGCTTCGGTTTTATAGTTCCTTCAATATCAACAAACAAATCAGTCCAAGCTGCTTTTTTCCATGCTTGATCGTTGAGTTTACCATCAATATGTAAAGCGCGCGTTGTATAATTGATTGAATATGATTTTATAGTAGTGCTATCCTCAATCGATTGCGTGTTCGCTTTTGATTGGGTACAGAATAACAAACAACAAATAGTTATGGCAATGTAAATTGGATTGAATTTAGGTGTTAGCTGCATTATTGATGAGTAAAATATTTAAATATAAAATTTTAAATTGATCATGGAATGTAGTCTTTATTATATTACCAACCAATCCCATAGTCTTCGCCGTTATTGGAACTGCCTCCCCACAAACTTCCATGCTTCCAATCAAAATAGATAGCATTGATGGGGCCACTTGTTCGATCACCAACACTGATACTATATCCCATTCCCCTTAAATCTTTTTTAATTAATTCAGAAACCGTTTTGCCTAATAATAAATTTCCTGGCTTTGGTTTTCGATCAGCCATTGTGGAACCTCCAAGCGATAACCACAATTGATTTGAATTAATATTAGCAGCTTCTGTAGCTTGTTGTACGGTCATCCCAAATTCAACCATGTTTAAAAAAAACTGTAATAAATTTTGATCCTGCGTATCGCCGCCTTGTACTGCAAATGCTAAAAAAGGTTTGCCGTCTTTCATCGCCAAACTCGGTGTTAAGGTAACTCTTGGTCTTTTTCCTGGTGCCACTACATTGAAAGGATTAATGATTGAATCTAAAACAAAACTTTGCATTCTTTGGCTCATTCCCACACCTGTATTTCCTGCAATGACAGCTGGCAACCAACCACCACTAGGTGTAATGGAAACAACCCAGCCTTCTTTATCCGCAGCTTCTACCGAAGTGGTGCCACGCCATAACCTATCCATATATTCGGGATCTATTTTTGGATTCAATACTTGCTGCATTACGACAGCATCATGCACAGGTATCGCACTGCTGTTTGATTTAGTCGTATCAGTGCCTGTAGCTATTGCACGCTGTTTTAATAAATTTAAAAATGGATTTTGTTTTCCTTCAAATGGATAAGGATCGCCAGGAGCAGTGTTGGGATTATTTTGCAGTGCACTAATTTCCCCTGCTCTTTGCTTTGCATAGGCTTTACTTAACAAACCTGTCATTGGTTGTTGTGTCGAAAATTTTGGATCCCCATAATAAAAATCACGATCAGCAAAACTTAAATTCATTGCTTGATAAACAGTATGAATATATTTTGTTGAATTGTACCCCATTGATTTTAAATCAAAATTTTCTAAAATGTTTAATGCTTGCAATAACGCAGGGCCTTGTGTCCACTGTTGTAATTTGTATACATCAATACCTTTGTAATTAACATGCGTAGTTGCTTCTTCAATGGGTTTCCAATTTGCTAAATCCTGTTTCGTAATTAAACCACCTTGCTCTTTTACACCGCGTACAAATTCATCTGCAATATCTCCTTTATAAAAACGATCGTAGGCTGCTTGAATTGCTTCTTTTCTTGATTTCCCTTTTTTTAATGCATTTTGTTCTGCATCCACCATTTTTTGAAGTGTGGCTAACAAATCTTTTTGTACAAAAATTTCTCCCGCTTCCGGCGCTTCTCTTTTTTCTCCTGGATGCGTTAATAAAACTTTAGTGCTATAAGGCCATTGTTTAATTTTATCTTTCCCTCTTTCAATACTATTTGCAGTTTGTGCATCTATCGGATATCCAGCAGCTAATTGCATGGCAGGTGCTAACACTTCTTTTAAACTCATTGTCCCATAGTTCGATAACATATAACAAATACCGCCAGGTGTTCCTGGTGTAGTAGCAGCTAATGGACCATATTCTGGTGGAAATCCATATCCTTTACTTTTAAAAAATTCTGGTGTAGCACCTGTTGGCGCAACCCCCATTGCATTAATCGCAAGTACTTGTTTTGTTTTTGGATTATATATTAAAGCCTGTGTTTCACCGCCCCAGCTTAATACATCCCACATGGTACATGTGGCTGCTAGCATTGCACATGCAGCATCTACGGCATTGCCTCCTCTTTCAAAAACAATAGAGCCTGCAGTTGCAGCTAAGGGCTTACCTGTAATCGCCATCCAATTTTTTCCATGTAATGGTGGCTTTTGTGTTTGCTGTGCAAATAAAAAATTGGATACAGTAGCAACGAATAAGAGTAAACAAAGTTTTTTCATGAAATAAATTTTAAATACGTCCGGATTTATATGTTGCCGGATTACCTCCATGAAAATAATGTTTTATTCTCAAAAAATAGGGCATTAAAAAGCCCCGCTTCGATTGCTCTAAGCGGGGCTTTCCTATTAATGCGTATGAATTAATTCATATTGACCTGCTATTTGCTTTTCATTGAAATTGGAATAGACGGGCTTTGAATCCATTTGATAAAATTGGATACAATCGTGTATAAGAAATGATAAATAGCAAGGTTTACATATAAACCTGCTAAACCTGCAGCTACATTAATAAATGCACCTGCAACTAATAATAAGTCATTTGCATTCCATAACATATCACCAGTAAAAGTTTGTGTGCCCGCCATATTAAAACTGCCAAATGAAGCTAAAACTGATGTTAGGTAATCTAATTTTAAAGCAGCAAACAAATTAGTCAACCCTTCCATTGGCAAACTTGCTAGGCCAGCTAATGCACTTAAGGAATTGGTACTTGTTACCGTAAATAAGTTGGTATCAAATACAAAAGATAAAGTAAAACAAGTAGCGCCGATAAAGGCACCCACTGCAGCTACCTCACCTAGTATTTTGATATTGGTTGTAACAAAATCTTTAAAAATAAAAGTTATAATACCATTGTGTGATCCACCTAAGCTTTCACCTCTTGACCTAATAATGTGGGCAATAGGAAAAGCAGAATAAACTAAAACTAAAGTGGTTAAAACGCTACCTGCTTTACCTAAGCCGGTACTAGCCGCATCGGTAAAATAAGCCATGGCGCCCTTAATTACAGCTACTTCCATGGTAACAAGTACAATGAGGGACAAAATTTGGTAAATGGACTTTGTGTAGCTCCTTACACCATCTTGAGAATCGAATTTGTCAACGGCCGTGTTTAACTGCGCATTGAACACCTTTTGATTAACCATCTGGGGAAAATCAAGGATTTGCTGATAGATTTTTTTCATTTTTGGTTTGGTTTGGTTAGAAAAAGCAATTATCGTATATAAAATTTACCACCCTTTTCTAAGCTTTAATGGTAATAAAATGTTAAGCTATTTTAATAAAATTGGCTTTAAAAGTTAAACAGTTAGTAATCAAACCTTTAAATTATATTCCAAATGAGCCCGATTTTGAAATTTATAGTTTCATTAACACTAAAATGGGCCAGTAGCTATACTAGTAAAAAATTCGTAGTTACGCCTTTTGCCTGTGTTTAAAAATAACCTATCTTAAATCTGAAAATGTTGCAAAAATGATATTGAAAAGAGTCCCTAAAATTTATATAGTCATCCTACTTTTTTTAGTGCCCGTATTAATAGGTTCTCGCTACTTTATCAATAACAAACAAGTTGACTTTAATGCTGAGGTAAAACCCTTGATCAACAAAAAATGTATCAGTTGTCATGGGGGCGTTAAAAGACAAAGTGGATTCAGTTTATTATTTAGACAAGAAGCACTTGCCGTTAATAAATCTGGGAAGGTGGCGATTATACCAGGCGATGCTGAAAATAGTGAAATGATCAAGCGACTTTATTTGACCGATCCAGAGGAGCGCATGCCTTATAAGCATCCCCCGTTAAGTAATGATGAAATTAGTTTATTAAAAAAATGGATTAATCAAGGCGCTAAATGGGGTGATCATTGGGCGTATGTGCCAGTGGAAGAAACGCCTATTCCATCAGTAGGTGTTGGCCCATTTGGTTTATTCGGAAAACCAAGCTGGATAAAAAATAATATTGATCCATTTATTTATAAAAAAATAAAAGCCGAAGGTTTAACGCCTGCGACAATGGCAGACAAGCCAACATTACTTCGTCGCGTAAGTTTTGATATTATTGGAATGCCAGCACCAGAAGCAATTGCAAAAAAATTTCTTCAAAATAATAATGAGGATGCGTATGAAATTTTAGTGAATGAATTATTAGCAACGCAACAATATGGTGAAAAATGGGCAGGCTTATGGATGGACATGGCAAGATACGCGGATACCAGAGGTTTTGAGAAAGATGATTCAAGAACTATTTGGAGATATCGTGATTGGTTAATTAATGCATTTAATATTGACAAACCTTACAATATTTTTTTAACAGAACAACTCGCAGGGGATTTGTTACCTAACCCAACAGATGCGCAATACATTGCCACTGCATTTCATCGCAATACATTAACTAATGATGAAGGCGGAACGGATAATGAAGAGTTTAGAACTGCTGCTGTGATTGATCGCGTGAATACCACTTGGGTTAGTTTGATGGGCACTACTTTCGCTTGTGTGCAATGTCATAGCCATCCTTACGATCCTTTTAAACATGAAGAATATTATAAATTTTTAGCCTTGTTTAATAATACAAGAGATGAGGATACCTATGCAGAATATCCTTTTTTAAAGGAATTTCATAATACAGACAGCATAAGATTATTTCAATTGCAAGATTGGTTACATAAAAATGCACCCTCACGAGAAAAAGACTTGATGCGATTTATTAAAACAGGGCAAACGGCTATTAACTCATTGATTGCGGATCAAATTATCAATGGTGCATTAGCGGATACCAAATGGTTAATGCTGAGAAATAAGGGAGAAGCCCGTATAAAAGATATTGATTTAACGGGTAGTACTTTGTTGTATTACAAATACAAATCATGGAAACCGGGAGGCAAATGGGAAATTCATTTAGATTCAGCGAAAGGGCCCTTGCTAAAAAATATCATCGTTGAAAATTCAAAAGGAGATTGGAAAATTGCAACTACGAATATCCCAACAACTTTAGGCAAACATCATTTAGTTTTTAGCTATAATAATCGTCAAATAAGTAATCCGGAAGAAAATGGAATACAATATGATTGGTTTAGATTAGACAATCCATTTCCAAAAAATGGAACCCCAGAAGGTGAACTGGCCTATAATAATTTTGATTCTTTATTACATTCAAATAATTACACGCCAACACCTATCATGCTTGATAATCCAAGCAATATGTCTCGAACCACACATATATTTGAAAGAGGTAACTGGTTGGTAAAAGGTAAAGTGGTGGTGCCAGATGTACCCGCCTCCTTGGGTGGATTGCCTGCAGGGGCACCTAAAAACAGATTGGGTATGGCGATGTGGTTGACAGATAAAAAAAATCCGTTAACTGCTCGCACAATTGTTAATAGAACATGGGAGCAATTATTTGGTCAAGGAATTACTGAAACCTTAGAAGATTTTGGAACGCAGGGTATACCACCAACACACGAGGAGCTACTCAATTATTTATCCTGGCAACTAATGAATACGCATCAATGGAGTTTGAAAAAGATGATCAAAGAAATGGTGATGAGTGCAACCTATCAACAGGATTCAAAATTCAATAAGGATGCCATAACCAAAGATCCCTATAATAAATTATATGCAAGAGGACCAAGAGTAAGATTATCCGCAGAGCAAATACGGGATCAGGCATTAACCGTAAGCGGCCTATTAAGTAATAAAATGAATGGCCCAAGTGTATTTCCGTACCAACCAGAAGGAATTTGGAAGTCGCCGTATAATGGTGCTAAATGGATATTAAGTACAGATGGAGATCAATATAGGCGCGCCTTATATACCTTTTGGAAACGATCAGCACCCTATCCATCAATGTTAAGTTTTGATGGTACGAGCAGGGAAGTTTGCGCGGCGCGCCGTATCAGAACCAACACCCCATTACAAGCACTTAATTCATTAAATGATTCCGTATACATTGAAGCTGCACAACACTTTGCAAAACGTGTTATAAAAATGGTTCCTCAAAACGCAAGCAAACAAATTAGCAAGGCCTATGAATTGGCATTTAATAAAACGATTAGCGCCGATCAACAAAAAGTATTTGAAAAATTATATCAAACTGCATTGACGAAATACAAACAAGACAGTTTTCGTATTGAACAAATTACTGGTGATAAAAATGGGGACGCAAGTTCGGCGGCATTAATGATGGTCACCACTGCAATCATAAATACAGATGAATTTTTGACAAAAAATTAAATTGACATGAGTAAGCGAAGCAATAAAAATATTATACAGGAAGCCAACCTTCAAACATCACATCAAATAACTAGAAAATATTTTTTTAAAGAATGTTTTTCTGGCATCGGTGCGATGGCTTTAGGTTCCATGGTGGGTGGATGTGATTGGTTAGGTAGCAAGGATCGCTTAGATCAATTTGGTAATAGCAATCCACTCATGGCGCAAGCACCGCATTTTATTGGTAAAGCAAAATCGGTCATCTATTTACATATGGCTGGCGCGCCTTCGCAATTGGAACTATTTGATTACAAGCCTGAGTTATTAAAATTAGATGGACAGGATTGCCCACAAAGTTTACTAGAAGGAAAAAAATTCGCATTCATCCGTGGTGTTCCTAAAATGTTGGGGCCTCAAGCTATATTTAAACAAAGGGGGCAAAGTGGCGCGTGGATTTCGGATAATCTTCCTCATTTAGCCACGGTCGCAGATGAAATAAGTTTTTTAAAAGCAGTTCAAACAGATCAATTCAATCATGGCCCTGCGCAATTATTAATGCATACAGGATCGGCTCGATTAGGTAGACCAAGTATTGGTGCATGGGCAACTTATGGACTTGGTAGTGAAAATAGCAATCTGCCCGGCTTTGTGGTATTAACTTCAGGTGGCAATAATCCGGATGCAGGAAAAAGTGTTTGGGGTAATGGATTTTTACCTTCCGTATATCAAGGTGTTCAGTGTCGTAGCGAAGGAGATCCAGTTTTATTTTTAAAAGACCCTGCAGGTATTGATCGCGACTTACGCAAAGCATCGATTGATGCGATCAATGAAGCGAATCAATTAACCTATAACGAATTTAAAGACCCCGAGACCATTGCAAGAATGGCGCAATACGAAATGGCATTTAAAATGCAAATTTCAGTTCCTGATGTCATGAATATTAATGATGAACCAGCCTATATTCATGAGATGTATGGCACGCAACC
>CAJBLA010000173.1 GCA_903953815.1 uncultured Bacteroidota bacterium
GAGAATCATGATGCTTCAAACGCAACTAAAAACAAAGTGTTTCCAATTGCAAAAACATATCGCGTACCACCACAAATGGGCGGCAGACGCGGTCGTGGTATGATTATGAGTGCGCCGAATAATGTGGGTGCCAACCCGCCTAAAGGTGTCGTGATTAATTATTGGAATGCCAATACTTCTGATTCCACAAGAGTTATGATCAGCATATTGGATGATCAAAAAAAGGTCATCAGAACGTTTAATCAAAATGATGTGGGCGGACCAAGCTCAGAAGCTGGATTCCAAAATTTTGTTTGGAATATGTACCATAAAGAAATTGAAAAGCCTGAGGAAGGTTTGATTCTTTGGAATGGTGCAACGAGTCCGGTATTAGCCGCGCCAGGAAATTATTTTGCAAAAGTGATTATTGATAAAGATTCGACTGAATTGCCTTTTGAAATTGTAGCAGACCCAAATTACAAAGTAAGCAATGCTGATTTAAAAGCGCAGGAACAATTTTTATTGTCTGTAGCAGATAATTTTAGTTCCATTATGAAAACATTAAAAGGGATTAAAGAAATTAGAACACAAATACAAACAGTACAAAAGAAAACAAAGGATACAAGCTTCCAAAAGCAATCCAATACAATTTTGGCTAGCCTTAAGACGATTGAGGAAGCCTTGCATCAAACCAAAGCGAAGAGCGGACAGGATGTTTTAAATTATCCTATTCGTTTGGATGATAAAATTGCAGGGGTATTTGGATCTGCATCATCAGGTTACACCGCACCAACCAAGCAGGTACAAGAAACCTTTGTGGATTTAAAAGCGAAAGTGGATGTGCAATTAAAGCTGTATAATGATTTGAAAAAAGAGGGCATTAAGGCGTTAAACGAAGCCGTACATAAATTAGGAATTCCAGTGATTGGTAATTAGTAATTTAAAACTATGATACAAAAAAGCGTCCCGAGAAATCGGGACGCTTTTTTGTTGTTATTACGGTAGTCATATATTTAAAATGGCTAGTTTTAAAAAGGCTATTATTTGAATGCCAACTTTAAAATCACTTTATTCAAAATCAGTATACAATAAATATTTTTTACGCATTGTTTTAAATGCTGTTAAGCGGGGCTCCCAACTTTTTCTGATTTCATTTTCTGAAGCGCCTGTAATTAATTGCTGCATTAAGGTTGCGTTACCTGCAAGTTTGTTAAAAAAGTAAGCCGTGGGTTCGCCCGATTTAGGACGAATAAAAAAGGAATCCTTTTGTGGGAAGCTTTTATAAATTTCAATGATTAATGCGATGTCAATTTTATTTTTTGGCGGTGTAGTTTTTGATAAATCCCAGCCATAGCATTTTTGTCCATATAGTTTTGAACTCATTGCACCAATACGTGGCGCTGGGGTAAAGCTATAGGGTTGACTCGTAATACTTGGATGTCCAATATTTGCAAATGCATTTGGGGTACCTCGGCCTTCACTTAATACAGTGCCTTCGATTAAGCAGGTAGTGGGATACCAGTAAATGGAATTCATACTTGCTAAGTTGGGGGAGGGCGCTACATCCACGGTATACATGGATGTATGTGTGTAGTTTTTATTATGAATAATTGTAAGGGATAAGTTAGCTTTTCCATCTACTACTTTCAACCAATTCTCCCCTATTAATAATTGTGCATATTCGCCCATGGTTAAACCATACACAGTGGGGATAGCGTTTTTACCTACACCACTTGAATAAGGCGCTTCCAAAACAGGACCATCCACAAAATGTCCATTGGGGTTGGGGCGATCTAAAATAATGACCGGCTTATTATTGGCCATCGCTGCTTCCATATAATATTGTAAGGAGTTGATATACGTATAAAAACGGGTACCTACATCTTGTACATCAAATAACATGATATCTACATCAGATAGATCATTGGCATCGGGCGCACTTTTTTTACCATACAAGGAAACTATTTTAATGCCTGTTTTTGGATCTATTTCATCGGATACCTTTTCGCCTGCATCAGCAGTGCCTCTTAATCCATGCTCGGGTGTAAATATTTTTTGTATTTGAATACCCGCAGCCTTTAATGTATCAATTAAATGTTTGCCATTGATGGTGGCAGTTTGATTGGTAAATAAACTAACCCTTTTGCCTTTTAATAAGGGAAAGTATTTTTCCGTTTGGTAAGCACCTGGTAAAATAGGCTTAGTTTTTTGTGCAGTTACGACCAATGAACTGGCAAGCAAAAGGATGCTAACAAATAGACAGCTGATTTTTTTCATATTAAATGGTATCGTTGAAAACACAATTTAGTATAAAAACAAAAGCAGCGATAGGTTTTTTGATTAACTCAGGTATTTGCCAACAATTGGCATACGACGACCTACGCCAAAGGCTTTTGGTGAAATGCGAATAATGGGACAAAACTGGTTTCGTTTGTATTCATTATTATTGACCATCTTAAGTGTTCTGTCCACCAGCGCATTGTCAAAACCTAATGCTTTTATATCATTCGGGTTGGCACGCCTTTCAATATATTGGTAAAGTATTTGATCCAAAACTGCATAATCAGGTAAGCTATCGCTGTCCTTTTGATTGGGTCTTAGTTCGGCACTAGGTGCTTTGGTAATGATATTTGTTGGTATGATTTCTTGATGGCGGTTAATGTATTTGGCAAGTTCATACACTTGTAATTTATAGCAATCCCCCAATACCCCTAAGCCACCCGCCATATCTCCATATAAAGTACCATAACCGGTGGCTAGTTCACTTTTATTAGAAGTGTTTAATAAAATGTAGCCAAACTTATTAGCAATGGCCATTAATATATTACCCCTTGACCTACTTTGTATATTTTCTTCTGCTAATGAAAATGGCAGGTCCTTAAATAATGGTTTTAAGGTGGTAAGGAATTCCTCATACACTTCCTTGATAGGAATAATATCATATTTGTTATCCAAATTTTGACTCAAAGCAACTGCATCATTTACGGAATGATCCGTTGAGTAAGGAGATGGCATTAAAACTGCATGCACATTTTCTTTGCCCAAGGCTTCACAAGCAATTGCTAGGGTAACAGCTGAATCAATACCTCCTGAGGATCCAATAATAGCTTTGGTGAATCCCATTTTATTAAAATAATCCTTTACGCCTAACACTAAAGCTTGATACACTTGTTCAATATTTAATGTGGGAATTAATGTGATTGGATTTAATTCTTTGTTTGGCA
>CAJBLA010000174.1 GCA_903953815.1 uncultured Bacteroidota bacterium
AGGTCCCATTTTATAAGTAGCTGTTTTACCGTCACTACTAGTTGCAGTAAATGTAAATGAAACCGATTTACCACGCGCTTCTTCTGGTATCACATAGTTATATCTAAGTGTAGAAGCATTCGTATCAACATTGAATGTAACTTTTGTAAGCTTATCAACCGTAGTAGATGGCGTTCCTATTGTAACAGGTACATCAACACCACTTGAATTAGTATAAAACGACCTGTGCTCAAGAAAAGTACCAGAAGCACCTGCAATAGAGGCTTCAACTTCTGCGGATACCAACTTGCCATTTATTTTTGGCAAAGCCATTGCATAAGCAAACTCCAAAGGTAAACTTACTATGCTTGGACCAATAGTTCTTTTGATACAATCATTGGTTAGTTGAGATACCGGATCTGGAATGGTATATTCCTGTTTTGTACATGCCAACAACGAAGTCAACATTATTAATATCAGTGCAGGAAATTTTATATTTTTATTACGCATCGCAAATGTTTTTATTGGATATTTTATTAAAACTTAATATTGAGTGTATAGGGTTTTCTTATTTTTCTATTCCCTGAAACAACAGTATAAATTTTTGGGCTTGCTAAATTAGAAAGGTCTGTTTTACCAATTACTTTCGGATCCAACTTGCAGTCGGTTGCCAAGGTAAATTGCGGATACACATTCTTTAGATCCGTTCCTGGATTTACGGTCACATTAATGGTTTGCGCTACCGTATCAATCACTGCAGTCGCTGCTCTTACTGTTACAAAGTCGGAGCCAAGCAACTCAAAGTTACTTACAAAACATTCTTGTCTAAATGTAATTAAAAGCCCATCCTCATCTACTGGGCTGTCCTTTTTACATGAAACAATGATGAGTGATATCATCAAGATGGAAAGGGTTATTTTTAAATATTTTGTCATTACTTATTATTTTATTTATAAGAAAACTTGAATTTTATCTCCAAGGTATATTTTGAGTTAAATTAGGATTACGGTCGCGTTCTGCTGGTGGTATTCTAAAGATGTATGCTTGTTTGAATGCTAAATCGGTCGCATTTAAATAATATTGCTCTCTGTTAGCACCATAAGTATCCTGTCTCCAAACGCCCGTACCGCCTGGTCCTCCCCATACTTTTTCAAGTGCTCTCCAACGTCTAAGATCAAAACCGCGGAAGCCTTCAGCAACTAATTCAATGATTCTTTCTTGTTCAATTGCTTCAAAAAATAATTGTTTATTGGCATATTTTGCTGCTTGCAGTGCAGGAAGGGCGCCGCGTGCGCGAACTTTATTTACTACAGCAACCGCATCCGCTAGCGGACCACTCACTTCGTTGCTTGCCTCCGCATACATTAAATATACATCTGCTAAGCGCATCACCGGAAATGCATAATCTCCTTCACTACGTCCCAGTCCTTCATAATTTCTTACAAATTTTCTAAAAACATATCCCGAGTTTGATCCATCTGTATTATAGGTAATATACTTAACACCACCAATCGTAACATTCGCAGCCCATGAATTATAAATAAAGGGTGCAAAACCAGTAGATTTCAATGAAGTCAATCCAATACTCATTTCATAATCCCACATAATCGTTGATTTCATTCTATAATCACGATTCGCATATGAATTAGGATTTACTGCTGAATTTAAAGTGGTTCTAGCCGTGGTATTTGTTGTAGGATTCATTTGAACTAACTTCGGCGCAAAATCACCTGTGGTAGTCAATTGATACCTATTGGCAATTTCATATCTTGGTGAAACCCAACATTGTGAACCTTCTATAGTACGTCCAGAAAAATCACGCATCAACTCCTCGCCTTGTGAAGGATTTGTTGGTGTACCAGAATGTGTAAATACCATG
>CAJBLA010000175.1 GCA_903953815.1 uncultured Bacteroidota bacterium
CGATACTGGAAATCAGATTGTATATTCCACTTGTCATTTATTTTTTGATTGCCAAAATAAACAAACCAAGTACCTACATTATTTGATTGACCAATGACAGAATTATTGATCACGCCAATAAACCCAAGCAGTAAAATAGTCCGCTTTAACAGTATCATACTATGGCTTAAAATTTATTTTCTCTACTTCAATTGATTTTGTTTTTGCATTGTATTCAAAATCTTTAATAATCTCAATAACATCATAGGCAATTGATTTAGAATTAGTACAATCAATAATCACCTTACTATTATTAGGAATGGATTCAAAAGTATTTAACAAACTTGCCTTGTTAAAAAAGGACACCTCTTCCGCAAGTACCATATGATGCACTGTTTTCCCGTTTTGGTCACTTACATTATCCTTAACGTAGTGCGAGTTACGGTAACTATGTCTTAGGGTATAAAAAATTCCAAATAAGATACCCACAGTTATGCCTTTTAACAAGTCAGTGGCAATAATCGCAACAACAGTTGCTGTAAATGGAATAAATTGCTCCCAACCCAGCTTATACATTTGTTGAAATAAACTTGGCTTCGCTAATTTATAACCCACCATTAATAAAATAGCAGCTAAGGAAGCCAAAGGAATTAAATTTAATAAGCTCGCTATAAATATGGCACTAATTAATAAAAATACGCCATGTAATATGGCAGACATTTTAGTTTTACCACCAAAATTGATATTTGCTGAACTTCTAACAATCACCTGAGTCACTGGTAACCCTCCAATTAATCCTGATACAATATTCCCCAAGCCTTGCGCTTTTAATTCTCTATTGGTAGGGGTCACTCTTTTATCTGGATCCAACTTATCTGTTGCCTCCACACTTAATAAAGTCTCCAAACTAGCTACAATTGCTAATACAATCGCAATTTTCCAAACCTCAAAATTGGTTATTGCAGAAAAATCAGGAAATGTAAATTGTCCTATAAAATCCGCCATAGAATTTGGCACTGGAACAGATACAATTTGTTGCGCATTCAAACTAAATGGTAAAATTCCATTCGTATAAGCAAGGTTAAAAAATATACCCAATACCACTACGACGATTGGCCCTTGAAGGAGTTGAAATATTTTATGTTTTTTGGTAAGCACCGTATCCCATAAAATTAATATTGCAAGTGATACACCAGCGATTAATATAGCACCTGGTGTTATAAATTCAAATGCTCTTGCTATTTCAGAAAAAGTATTTTGACCATCTGCTTGTAAAAAAGCATCATCTCCTTCAACGTCCTTATCCCAACCCAGTGCATGAGGTATTTGTTTCAATATAATTAATAAACCGATACCGGTTAACATGCCCTTGATCACCGAACTTGGAAAAAAGTAGGCGATAAACCCTGCCTTCGCATATCCCAAAGCCAATTGTATCACACCTGCAATAACTACAGCGGTTAAAAATGCCTGGTAAGAACCCCCCAAAGTAGCAATAGAGGTTAATACAATAACTGCCAAGCCAGCAGCGGGGCCACTAACCCCTAAAGCAGAGCCACTAGCCATTCCGCAAACTATACCCCCTACGATACCTGCTATGATACCTGCAAATAAAGGTGCCCCAGAAGCAAGTGCAATGCCTAAACATAAGGGAACAGCGACAAAAAATACCACAATACTTGCTGGTAAATCGTTTTTAATGTGTTTAAATAGACTCATTTTGGATGAATTTTAAGTTTATGAGTCAAAAATAGTAATAATATTTTAAATAATAGTATTACTATCATAAATAATTGTAAAAATATTTTTACTACTTTTGTAAAAAATGGGGGCGCCCACCTTTATGAAACTAGAAGTGCAGATTAAAATGAATGCGTCTCTTTACTTAAGAGACCCTGAACAGTCCGA
>CAJBLA010000176.1 GCA_903953815.1 uncultured Bacteroidota bacterium
ACAACCACCTCAAATAACTATTTCCCAATGGCTGGACGTAACTATTGGTTAAGTTTAATTATAGATATTAAATAAGTAAAAAAAAGGGCCCCGATAAATCGGGGCCCTTTTTTACTATATGATTTATCCAATTACTTTTTACTATCTGTCTCTTTTAAAAATTTAATTAACCCATTGAAATAGGTTTGTTGGTCATCATACATTGACATGTGCGACCCTTTAGGGCAATACAAATACTGACCGTGTTGTACCTCCTTCGCCAAAGCCTCCATTGCCTTAGGATCCATGGTATCAAATTCACCGCCAATACTCAAAGTTGGGACTGCTATCTCTTTTAAATTTGCTTTACGATCCCAATTTTTTAATACTGCATCTCCTACAACACCAAATTCAGAAGGCCCTTGCATTTTTAAATATAATGGGTAATTCATTTTTGCAAAAGCACGCTTTACTGGATCAGGCCATTTATCTGCTGGTAATCTTAATATATGTTCTGGATAATAATTATCAGTAATTAACTTTAAGTATTCGGGATTTGTATAATCGCCTTTTGCTTCAAATGCTCGAATTTGAGCGAGCACTTCTGCTGGCAATTTTGGACCCAACACATCATTTGCATATTTAACATAATCAGGAATGGAAGGCATCATATTAGAGATGATTAACCCTTTTAAGTTTTTTTGGTACTTTAATGCATATTCTGTTGCCAATATGCCGCCCCAAGAATGTCCTAACAAATAAAAATTAGATGCATCTAAATTTAAAGCAACCCTAACCGACTCCACTTCATCCACAAAACGATCAATCTCCCACAATGAACTATCATTGGGATTGTCTGAATAGGCAGATCCTAATTGATCGTAGTAATAATATTCAATGCCTTCTTTTGGGAGGAATGAATCAAAACATTCAAAATATTCATGTGTGGCTCCTGGACCTCCATGTAATAATAAAACTTTGATAGTGGGATTATCGCCTACTTTTTTTGTCCATACATTAAAAACACCTTTGGCTGTTTTTATAGGAATCATTTTTACACCTCCAGTTAAAATTTCACTAGCTGTATCAGATTTTACCGAAGAAGCGGTGTTGTTATTATTTTGACAACCAAATAAGCCAAAGCTTAATATCGTCAATAATAGAAATGATTTTTTTGAATTTTTCATGCGTTTTTTTTAAGATAATTAAGAAGGATACATTTCTTGCCAAGCCAACATACCACCTACTACATTATACACATTTTTAAAACCATAAGGTTCTAGCATCATGCAAGCTTGACCACTTCTATTGCCACTGCGGCAATAAACATATACCGTTTCTTCTTTCAAATGTTCAATTTCATCTAATTGTAAGGCTTGCACTAAACCTAATGGCAATAGCTGACCGCCTATATTAAAAGCAGCATGTTCGTGGGGTTCACGCACGTCTAATAAATTAATTTTTTCTCCAGCATCTAATTTTGCTTTTACTTCTTCAATGGAAATTGTTTTCATTATTTCTTGATTTAATTTTGTTTATATACGTGATTGCCTAATTGATCGAATCTCTTTTTAACACTGGTGCCACTTTATCAATGACAACATCTATAGCACCTCCCTGGAAAGTAACATTTTTAATGGGCATTCCCAATGAATCTAGTTGCCCCGAATAAGGATTCGGATTTTGCTGAATCACAAATGCGTTAGCAGTATCAGTTATGGATGTCGAAGAAGTCATAATACCTAACTGCAATCCCATAGACGCAATTTTAGCACGCGCCATATCTACGGTGAGTCCCAACAAATCAGGCACTTCAAATCCAATCGTTGATCCACCATCCCCTACTAAAAAATGGATGAGTGTGCCAGATGCTACTTTTGAACCTGGTGAAATTGGTTTCCCGTTCACCAATTGATCAATAATTACATTTTTATTACGATCCGCAACTACACTTATTCCGCCCAGGCGTAAGCCCAAAACTTTTAAATAAGTTTCTGCACTTTTCAATGAAAAGCCAACTAAGTTGGGCATATCAATTAATGGCGCCACAATTCTATTGATTGTTAAATATACAGCACGTCCTTTTTTTACAATTTCATCCGACGCTGGAGTTTGTCTTAATACCGCATTACGTGCAAGTGTATCTACATAAATAGAATCCTGTAATACAACATCAAATCCTAATGCTGTTAAATTTTTTTGAGCAGCTGTAACATCTAAGCCAACCACATTAGGTACTTTTTCGGTTTTCCCATTGCCTGTTATCCAACCTAAAGAAAAGAAAAATAAAATGAGCAAAACAATAAACGCACCAATACCAGTTAAGATATTCACCCAAAGCGGCTTTTTTAATAATTTATCGATTGCTTCCAAGTTGGTAATTTTTTAAATATTATTTTGTTAAAGTATCTTCAATGATTGAACCATAAAAATCGGTCAACGACCATCCCAATGCACGCACTTGTTGCGGAATGACACTTGCATCACTTTGGCCTGGCACCGTATTTACTTCCAACATATACGGCTTCTGTTGTGTCTCATTATAAATAAAATCAATGCGTACCACCCCCCTACAATTTAAAATTGCATACGCTTTTGTTGCAGCCGCAGTTAACGCTGCTTTCATTGTATCCGTTATTTGAGCAGGGGTTACCTCTTTACTTTTCCCTTGGTATTTTGCTTCAAAATCAAAAAATTCGTTTTCTGTTATAATTTCAGTGATCGGTAAAACCGTTATTGCGCCTTTGGATTTAAATACCCCAATCGTAAACTCTCGGCCACTGATAAATTCCTCTACTAATACTTGTGTATCTTCCTTAAATGCTTTCTGTAATGCAGGTGCTAATTCATCCGGGTTATTAACTTTACTAATACCCAAGCTACTTCCACCATTATTTGGTTTAACAAATACCGGCAAACTTAAATCTGATAAAATTTCTGCATCTGTTAGCGGAGATTCAATAAATAAATGTAATGATTTCGCAACACCAACACCCCCGAATCCAGCAACTGCAACGGTAAATCTTTTATTAAAAGTCAACGCACTTGTTGATGTATCACAACTCGTGTAAGGCAATTCAATTAAATCAAAATATCCTTGCATTTTTCCATCCTCTCCTGGTGTGCCATGAATACACATCAAGGCCACATCGAAATTTATTTTTTGTCCGTTTTCTACAATGCTAAAATCAGCTTTATCCACTGCAACATCCTCACCTTGTGTATTCTCATACCACCAACCGGTTGGATGAATATCAATCATATAAACATCATACACGTTTTTATCTAATGCATTAAATACATTTTTAGCACTTTTATAGCTTATTTGTGCTTCCGAACTTAACCCACCTGTCACCAATGCTACCTTTTTTTTCATTTGCATTTATTTAATCTCAATGATGCCTATTGATTGCTACACCAAACATACAAAATACAAGACATAAAAAAAGGGGAAATTAATCCCCTTTTAAAAGTATTGTAATTAATTAAGCGTGTAATTTATCTTTCTTCGCTAACAATTCTTCCACTGTTTCGTTGTATTGATCATCATGTACGCAACAATCAACTGGACAAACTGATGCACATTGTGGTTCTTCATGAAAACCTTGACACTCTGTACATTTATTAGCAGTGATATAATAAGTATCAGCAGCAATTGGTGCTATACGCTGTCCTGCATCTACTGAAGTTCCGTCCATTAAACTAAATGCACCTTTTACTGTAGTGCCATCTGCCATTGCCCACTCAACGCCACCCTCATAAATTGCATTATTTGGACATTCTGGTTCACAAGCGCCACAGTTGATACATTCGTCGGTTATTTTGATTGCCATAAAATTTTTTTAAAAATTAGTGATGTACTTTTGTAGGCATAAAGATACAATACAAGCATGAATTTACAAACAAGATTAAATAGTTTTTTTTTACTAAAAGACAGATTATTAGACCTTAATAATGATGCATTAATTCAAGCCAAAGCAAGCGCCTACAATCAAAATTCTTGGTTTTTGCCTGACTTTATTGAAAAGGCCATAAGTCAAATTGCCCACCAATTTTTAACCAAGGAAGCCTTAATGGATTGGACCGCCGCTTATCCGCAAATTGCAGATAAGATGACCCATAAAAAAGTGGGCATTGTAATGGCTGGGAATATACCACTAGTTGGGTTCCATGATTTATTAAGTACCCTAATTGCAGGGCATACAGCTGTGGTCAAACTTTCATCCAAAGACACTGTTGGAATGGAATATATCATCCATAGTTTAATTGACATAGAACCCCAATGGCAAGACCATATTATTGTGCAAAGCCATTTAAAAGATTGCGATGCTTATATTGCTACTGGAAGCAATAATACCAGTAGGTATTTTGAACAATACTTTGGCAAATATCCGCATATTATTAGATCGAATAAGACATCTATTGCAATATTAGATGGCGGAGAAAGCACTGCCGATTTGGATTTATTGGCCGACGATATGATGCTTTATTTTGGTAGGGGTTGCCGAAATGTAACCCAGGTTTGGGTACCCGAAGGCTATGACTTTATCCCCATATTAAATGTTCTGAAAAAATATAATTATATAATTGATGAACATAAATACCGCCATAATTACGACTACCAATTGGCGCTTTTAATGATGACCCGTCAATTTTACATGGACACGAATGCCATTTTGTTAAGCGAAAACCCTTCCCCTTTTGCGGCTATCGCACAAATCCATTACCAATATTATACCCCTACCCAGCCTCCGATCGTAAATCCTGCGGAAATTCAATGTATCGTTGGAAAAGGGGGCTTGTCCTTTGGAAGCCTTCAAAAACCTAGCTTACAACAATATGCGGATGGGGTGGATACCCTCGCCTTTTTAACCAGCTTGTAAACAACCAGTATACAAATTGTAGTAACTTGTATTGATGCGCGCCGAATTATTCACGAATAATTTCGTAAATATTTTGTTAAAGCTTATATTTGATTTTGTGACATAATTTCTGCTGCATTAATTTTGTACCCATACTGGTATACATTTTGATATATTAGATTAAAATAAAAAAGACATGACGAACTTGAATTTTAAAAACATTTTGGCAATTATCGGTATCAGCTTTGCAACTACTTTCGTAAGTATTTGGGGGTATTCCAAATGGATAAAACCAAGCTCCTCTTTTGACAGCAATAACCAATTGCCTACCAATTATGCTAGTTTTTTTAATGGGAATGCACCAGCATCAACAGTCGATTTTACACCAGCTGCTAGTTCGGCTTCGCCTGCAGTCGTGCATATCAAGACAAAAACAAATGCAAAACGTGTTGATGCAAATCAACAAAGACAAAGAAATCCTTTTTCAGATTTCTTCGGGGATGATGATATGTTTGGCGATTTTTTTGGAGGCCCAAGAGTAATGCCTGAACAAAGAGCAAGTGGAAGCGGTGTATTAATTACTGCAGATGGATATATTGTAACTAACAACCACGTGGTGAATGGTGCTGATGAAATTAATGTAACATTGACCAATAAAAAATCATACAAAGCAAAAGTAATTGGTACTGATCCGAGTAGTGATTTGGCGGTCATTAAAATTGAAGCAGCAGCTTTGCCTTATATCGTATATGGTAATAGTGATGAAATTAAATTAGGACAATGGGTTCTTGCCATTGGATATCCTTTAAATTTAGATGTAACAATTACTGCGGGAATTATAAGTGCAAAAAATAGAAATATTAATATCAATGCCCGTCAAAGTGATCGTCCGGTAGAAACTTTTTTACAAACGGATGCCGCAGTGAACCAAGGTAATAGTGGTGGCGCTTTAGTAAATACAAGTGGTGAGCTAGTTGGAATAAATTCAGCAATTGCATCACCTACTGGATCCTATGCAGGTTACTCATACGCAATTCCAGTAAATATTGTAAAAAAAATAGTTACCGATATTGTGAAATTTGGAACCGTACAACGCGCGTATTTAGGCATTTCCTACCCTAAGGATGATTTACCAGAATCTGAAGTTAAAAAGATAGATGAAGAATACCGTATTAAAACCAATGAAATACAAGGCGTGCTCGTAACTGATGTTGTGGAAGGTGGTGCAGCGAAAGCAGCTGGAATGAAAAAAGGAGACATCATCACAAAACTAAATGGTGTTGCCATTAAATCATCTCCTGAACTACAAGAACAAATTGCAAGGTATAAACCTTCTGATAAAATAAGTGTACAAATTAAAAGAGATGGCAAGGAAATGACTTTTAATGCCACACTTAAAGCAAAAATTGGAGATGATGCCAACTTAGCTACAAGTAGTAAAGCTGCTGAAAAATTAGGAGGTAAACTAGAAACTGTAGACAAGACAACTGCTGAAAAAAATGACTTATCAGGCGGTGTTGTTGTGAAAGAATTAGGTAATGGTATACTTGGCAAAAGTAGGGTTGAAAAAGGATTCGTTATCACTCAGGTGAATGACAAAACTGTAAATAATGTTGAAGAATTTTATGAAGCGTTGAAAAAAGTAAGCAATGCTAGCATCAAACTTTCAGGAATTTATCCTGGTTATTTTGGAAACTATGCGTTTGTATTAAACTTGAATGATCAAAATAAATAATTTCCTATAGAGGTTTGGTTAACAAAAAGGGGCCCCGATTTATCGGGGCCCCTTTTTGTATATATAACTTATTTTGTAGTTTAAAACTTTGTGGAGGATTGTATAGCATCAACTATACTTCCTTCTCTTTCATTTGTTTCCAAATATTATCTTTCTCAACTAAGGACATCTTCGCTAAATCTAACCCATTGTCTTTGGCGAATTTTTCCATGAGCTCAAAACGATGTTTAAATTTCTTATTTGTTTTTTCTAAGGCAGTTTCAGGATCAATATTTAAAAAACGCGCATAATTAATCATACTAAATAATACATCGCCAAATTCCTGCTCCATTTTTAGCTGATCATTTGCCTCAATTTCCACTTTCATCTCTGCAATTTCTTCTTCTACTTTTTCCCAAACCTGCTCTTTATTTTCCCACTCAAATCCTACATGTTTCACTTTTTCCTGAATCCTTAAAGCTTTTACCATCGCAGGCAAACTATTGGGCACTCCACTTAATATTGTCTTATCCCCTTTACCTTCTTGCAATTTTAATTGCTCCCAATTCCTTTTTACATCGTCGTCATTTTCCACTTTAACATCACCATAAATATGTGGGTGACGGTGAATTAATTTTTTTGAAATGGCTTCTATGGAATCTTGCAAAGTAAATTTACCTTGCTCCGTTCCTATTTTGGCATAAAACAATACGTGTAATAAAATATCTCCCAACTCCTCCTTAATCCCATCCCAATCTTCTTCCACAATCGCATCTACCAATTCATAAAGTTCCTCAATGGTATTGCTGCGTAAACTATGTATGGTTTGTTTTTTATCCCATGGGCACTTTTCACGAAGCGTATCCATGATTTCAACTAAATCCAAAAAGCTTTTGGTTAAATTATCCTGACTCATAATTATTATAAATTCCTATGCACACAAGATAGCAAAAAAAATCCCTTCCAATATTACAAAAGCTTTCTATTCTTTGACCTATAGGTATCTGTTTGCGAATGACAATTTGGACACAATAATCTTAAATTATTAAATTCATGGTTGACTCTATTTCCATCTATATGATCTAGCTCTAAATTTATTTGCTTATTATTCCAAGTACTTAAATCACAAATAGCGCATATATTTTTAATTAACCCTTCCTTGAGAAGTCTATTTTTCAACTTATATGTTTGAAAATGTGGGTGAAACCCTTTTAAAATTTCTTGCAATTGAATCTTCAATGGTGCATTCTTATTCCCCCCTTTTAATCCTTGATTAGGCGTATAGCAATTATATAATATTGCTAATCTTTTAAGTGTATTAAAATGAATACTTAAAGTTGCAGCCGCATTTGCCATTGATATACTACTTGAGCAAACCTCAATTATTCTCTCCCTAGATATTTTGGTTTTCATGAATGTAAATTAGACAAAAAAAATCCCTTCCAATAAAATTGGAAGGGATTGTGCCCCAGGCGGGAATCGAACCCGCACGGGCGTTGCGGCCCACAGGATTTTCTTACTACTATGGTTTTCACCACCCTACTCCGGTTTGTAGTCTGGACTATGCCTTCACCGTATCTTTCGATTTAGGTGCTCCGTGTCTAGTCTCTACACGTTCCCTTTCGGGCTTCGCTCGGTATTCCCAGTTTAAAGGGTTCGCCGAATTTACGGAGTTCTACATCTTCCATTTCTAGAAGTGCACTCAAATTCTTGTTCTACCAAAGAACAGTGTCTAAGTCCTGCGTGTCTACCAGTTCCACCACCAGGGCGTCTATTTAAAGACTTAAAAAAAAATCCCCCTCCGAAGAACGGGATTTTTGGAGCGAAAGACCGGGCTCGAACCGGCCACCCCGACCTTGGCAAGGTCGTGCTCTACCAAATGAGCTACTTTCGCTTTTGTAAGAACTATTTTTAGGAGTGCAAAAATAAGGATTCAGCGCTCTAAAACAAATTTTTTTTACTACTTATACTCAGGCTTGTATTGAGAGCTTGTATTCACTTCAGGTGTCGTTTTCTTAAACCCACTCGTGAATAATTTGGTACAATTGCCTAATACCAATGCTAACAAAGCAAAAACTGATACATAAAAAATAAATCTAGAAGAAGTCACCCAATTTGTGGCGATATCTTTTTGTGCTGATGTTTCTTGTAAATCTTGTGACATATTGATTAATTACGGACGCAAAAATAACAACAAGTTCTTAATAATGAACGGGTTTCGTTACAATTTTGTCAAAATGATGCTTATTTTTTATAAAGTACTGCCAAACCACGGATCCCCCATATACCCCTTGAAGCGATTTCATTGGTTTTGTATTTTCCGTCCTTATTATCTTTCCTGACATCAAATAACCGAAGAAGGAGAAATGCGCCTTGGCAATAGCCATAAAAAAGGACAAATCTCCACTTAATAGCCCTTTATAAGCGGATATAGCATCCAACCCAAGCCTCATTGGCACTTTCCATACTAATTCACTTAAGGGCAAATTTTTAGCTAGCATGATCAAATTGTTCCTAAAATTCAAAAACACCTTTCTTCCACCTTTAGGTAAAGTACCTCCACCCACATGATACACCACCGAACTCGGGCAAGCAAATAATCGATGGCCATTTAACTGCATTCGCCAACAAAGGTCAATTTCCTCCTGATGAGCAAAAAACTGCGAATCAAACCCTTTTAATTCATGGAATAAGGAAGATCTGATCATCATACAAGCGCCAGTTGCCCAAAAAATAGGGACAACGGAATCATATTGCTGCTGATCTGTTTCACATATATCAAAAACGCGACCTCTTGAAAATGGATACCCTAAAAGGTCAATCCATCCCCCAGCAGCTCCTGCATATTCAAACGTAGTTGGATGATCCTTTGCTAAAATTTTAGGTTGACAAGCCCCGATGTTTGAATTAGATTCTAATAAATCAACCATGGGTTGTATCCAATTGGGCGCCACTTGCACATCTGAATTTAGAAGTACATAATAGTCACTGATTACTTGCTTCAATGCCCAATTATATCCACCAGCAAAACCTTCGTTTTTATTATTCGTAATTACTTTAACTGAAGGAAACTGTTGTGCTAATACTTCCAATGAATTATCTGTGGATCCATTATCAGCAACAATAATTTCAAATGCATCATACTGGGTAGCTATTACCGACGGTAAAAACTCCTGTAGGTATTTTACACCATTAAAATTTAAAATAACAATTGAAACAGTTGGTTGCAAAGGGAAATGTTTTAGCGAATGTACCACCAAATCTTTGGAATTTGCACTAAAAAAACTAATTTGCATACATGAATAAAGGCCTTTTTTTATTTGCTAATTTAGATTTTCTAAATCATCCCATGGGGTTAGTTTAACCTCCCATATTTTTTTGTTCAAACATCCCAATTTCTATTTTGGATGTTCCTATTTTCTTTTTTTACTTTTAATCGTTTCATTATGAATCACACGAATGCATTGAGTGATGCTGCTTTAAAATATTTAGCACTTGAAGATCAGTTTGGTGCACACAACTACCACCCCATACCCGTTGTCATCGAAAAAGGCGAAGGAGTGTTTTTATTTGATGTGGATGGAAAAAAATATTACGATTTTTTGAGTGGTTACTCTGCAGTAAATCAAGGTCATTGTCACCCAGCAATTATTAAAACTTTGCAAGAACAAGCAAGTAAGTTGACTTTAACCTCTCGTGCTTTTCATAATAATTTATTAGGCGAATATGAAAAGTATATTACCTCCTATTTTGGATACGATAAAGTATTGCCAATGAATACTGGTGTAGAAGGTGGTGAAACAGCAATTAAATTAGCAAGACGATGGGGTTATAATGTAAAAGGCATCCCAGAAAATCAAGCAAAAATTGTTTTTGCGGAAGGTAATTTTTGGGGACGCACATTGGCTGCAATTTCATCTTCAACTGACCCAAGTAGCTATCAAGGATTTGGACCTTATATGCCAGGCTTTGGCTTAGTACCTTATGATGATTTAATCGCGCTTGAAAAAGCATTTCAAGATAATACAGTTGCTGCATTTATGGTTGAACCCATTCAAGGCGAGGCTGGTGTTGTAATCCCAGCGGATGGTTATTTAAAAGGAGTGCGTGACTTATGTAATCATTATAATGTTTTATTTATTGCAGATGAAATTCAAACAGGTTTGGCGCGCACTGGAAAAATGTTAGCATGTGATCATGAAAATGTTCGCCCAGATATTTTAATATTAGGAAAAGCATTGAGTGGAGGAACCCTTCCCATTTCAGCAGTATTGGCCGACAATGAAATAATGATGCAAATTAAAGCTGGCGAACATGGATCCACCTATGGAGGTAATCCATTAGCCTGTGCTGTTGCAATGAAATCCTTAGAAATTTTAAAGTCGGAAAAAATGGCTGAGAATGCAGAATCCATGGGGGAATTATTACGAAGTGAATTAGCAAAATTAAATTCCCCCTTAATAAAACTAATACGGGGTCGTGGTTTATTAAATGCTATTTTGATTAATCATAAAGATCCCGAAGTATCCTGGGAACTTTGTTTGCATTTACGTGACCAAGGACTTTTAGCTAAACCAACGCATGGCGATAAAATAAGATTTGCCCCTCCTTTAATTATTAATGAAGTTCAGATTTTGGAATCAGTAAAAATGATTGATGCCGCTTTAAAGAAATTATCCGTTTAATTAGGATATGCTTTTTAACTAGCTAACTTTTATTTTGGGTAAAAATGTCATTAATAAAATCAGACCTGATAAAATAATACATCCATACAATGCCCATTGCTTTTGTGGACACTCCCCCATTTGACAAGTAGATAGAATTAAATAATTGCGAAATGACCAAGCAAACAAGAATGCGCCAAAAACCATATTGAACCTTTTTGCCCATATAAAAGGTAAAGCAAAAAACAAGGCACCCAAGGCAGCAAAAAAGCATAAAAATTTTCCAGATTGACCAAAGGAACTTCCAACAGGATTCCAACCGGTAATTACCCAATTTCTACTTTCAATAATTATAAATGGTTGGGTAGTTGTGTAAATCAATGCTAAGCAAAGTAGTATACCGATGGTTTGAGAGTGCTTCATAATGTAAAAGTAGATAAAGACGTTGAAAGGACAAATTGGAAGAACAATATCACCCCAACTTTCGAAAGCAAGCTTGTGCCGTTGCTTGAAATGAAAAAAGCCTCCTCCGATAATCGGAGGAGGCTTTGTATCGAGGTCCCGAGCGGGTTCGAACCGCTGTAGAAGCTTTTGCAGAGCTTTGCCTAACCACTCGGCCACAGGACCTTATCTAAAACACGAAAATAACACAAACAAGTTAATTATAAAAGAATTTTACCACTATTACGATTTAAACGACATTTGTGTCATAAAATTGAAATATGCAACCCATTGGCGCATCTGAAATGATTATTAATGAAAGAGGAGCAATTTATCACCTTAATGTAAGGCCAGATCAAATAGCAGACACTATTATTACCGTGGGTGACCCCGACCGTGTAGCCGAAGTAAGCAAATATTTTGATCGCGT
>CAJBLA010000177.1 GCA_903953815.1 uncultured Bacteroidota bacterium
AAAAGAGACCCCTATTGCTAGAGGTCTCAGTCGTATTTTCCAAACTTAAATTGAACTAGTTATTTTTTTTGAGATGCTGCAAACTCCTCTTTTAATACAGTAGGATCAAAAAAACGACCTCCACTTATAATTTTATCATCTTTCCAATAGAAATATGCATGAACGGGAACTGTACTTTTATTTTTTGTAAATTTCCCAGTTCCAGACCACATACCCCACCACAATGTAGCGGTAAGTCCATCCTTTCTAACAAAAGTTCTCATGTTATCGGTTGTTAAACTTATATCACTAAATAATTGATGAGCATTACGAGTTTCTTGTACAAATCCTACACGACCACCTGGATTTACTTTAGTTACTCCGTTTTCTTGGTTATTAGCTAATTGATAACTAAATTTTATCGTATCAGAAATTATTTCATAAACGACGCTTGAGTCATTTTTGCCATAGGATTCAAGTAATTGTCTAACTTTAATTGTTTTTGCATCTAAGGAAGTCCAAGTGCCTGTATCTTTGTCCTCTTCAGAATTTTCAGCTGTTTTTGTTTCTTGGTTTGTACAAGCAATTAATGATGCCGATACAAGAAAACATAATAATATTTTTTTCATTGTGTTTGTTTTTAATTTAAATTCTAATTGTTATTTCGAACTAAGGTCTTTCCTATAAAAAAGCATTTCATGCCACACTTCTGCAACACTATTACCCATAGTTTCAGTAAATCCAGAATAAGCGAACCTGCCATGGATTTTTTCATATTGATCTTTGACTAAGTTATTGTTAGTAAGGGCCCTATCTTTTAATCCATTTGGGTATCTAGTCACTACAGAATATTGGGCTGGTCCTGAAGAACTAGAAGCATAAACTGCAACGGATTGCCCAAGTGCTTTCCAAACAGGTTTTAAGTTTTCAAGCAAAGTCCACATTTGGTATCCACGTCCTAGTTTTGGAAAATAATGTGTAATGCTGATTTTGTCAGCCCAGTCATTCAGTTCAGTGGTGCTAATCAAATCCTGGAAAGTAGAATAACCCATACTCCCCCTTTCTGTAAGGTAGATCGCTACATTTTTGTTCCAGTCAATAGTGTGTTCAGTACCTAAATTACCTCTGCTGTCAATACCCTCCCAACTATTTGGGCTTTCGCTGATTTGGTAACCACCAGCATCTGGTCCAGATACAATTTCAAAAATACGAGCACTCCATTCACCAGTATGATACTTCTGGTAATGGGCAGAAACAGCCTTTTCAAATTCCAAAACTTTATCAACTTTTGCGAATACTCTATTAGTACTAATGACATTTTTTTGGCTCATTCCAAAAAAAGGAATAAGGATTAATAAGGAAAGAAATTTTTTCATACGTGTTGATTTAGAAATAGGGTATAGCCTATCCCAATGATTAAATAAGTTGTAAGGAATGATAGTGATTACAAGAATTGTAAATAGAGCTGTTGCGTTAGAATTGCAATAGAGTGTGTGATTTACTTTTAAAAGGTAAGTAATATATTTTAATAATTAATATATCCCGCCTCATTTACGTCTTTAATTAATTGTTAAAATAACTTGAATTTAATAATAACCTTTGCGTGAGGAAAACACCCCCTGAAATAGGTTAAAATCGGTTGCTTTCCGTTTTCCAAAAACATAACACATCACAAATCAACGCCTTCATTTTCTCAAAAAATCTTCATAACCCTGAGGTCCCGGGTTCAAATCCCGGTCTCGCTACATGAAAATCAAGGACTTACGTTAAATCGTGGATCCTTTTTAATTTTTTCTTACTACAATTGAATTTTAACCACTCAGCTTGTTGCCTTGCTTCCTTAAGGGTAACTAGCGGTTGTTTAGCCAAGATGATCTGGCTTAACTTAGCTCTTTCTTCAAATGACATATTGAGTTTCATCTTTATTGTTTTTTTAAGTTTGAAAAGTTAATCTATTTTTTCAGAAAAAATGCAAGAGAATAAGGGAGGAATTTTAGAACCTAAAACGTATTATTTCAAGTAACTTTATAGTCAATTTAGATTATGAGTATTGAACCAGTTTTATATAAAGTGTCACTTAGAACTTTCGATGAAAAAGTGAATGATTTGAACTATTGGTTAGCTCAACCTGTGATAAAAAGGCTCGAAGCCGTGACATTTTTAATATCACAAACTGTAGATTTAAAAACTACAAGAATGGATAAGTCGCATGTTGTAAGAAGAAAACT
>CAJBLA010000178.1 GCA_903953815.1 uncultured Bacteroidota bacterium
GTGAGTGATAAGGCAAACCAATAGGTATATGCTAGTAACCCTAATGCAAAAACAAAATGGAGGGCCAATCTGGTTGGTTTTACATAAACCGCATCACCTTCCAATCCACTTGCTACCATGATCCAACCAATAGCACCTTGTAAAGCACCTAATAAAAATAAAATCAACAAAGGTTTAATCATCCTTGGTTGAAAATACTTTTTAGCTAAAAAATAAATAAAACCAAAAGCAAAAACTAATCCAATAGTACGTGCCCATAAACGATGAAACCACTCCCAAAAAAAGATGAATTTAAAATTGGCAATGGTAAAGTCAAAATTGAGTAATTGAAACTGAGGGGTTGTTTTATATTTCGCAAATAATTCCTGCCAACTAGTTTCACTCATTGGAGGAAGTGTCCCTGTAACTACATCCCACTCCGTGATAGAAAGGCCACTACCCGTTAAACGCGTAATTCCCCCCAAGGCAACTTGTATCACAGTCATGAAAACACCTAACATTAGCCAATTAGCTACTTTTTTTGATTTATGATCGTTGAAATCCATGCCTTACATTTATAGGTCAAAGGTACAAAGTAATCAAACAAGGCAATGAGATTGATTTTGGTTTGTCCCCAATATGTTTCAATTTTACAACAATATTTCGCTACCAAAATGAACAGAAAAAATATTTACAGATATTAGGGTCCATCTAGACATATACATAGTGATAACATAAGTACCTCTTCATTAAACAAAGAATATTAAACCTTGCCTAAACTAATCAATCAATACCAAGACCAATTATTGGAGGCCGGCTGCGACGAAGCCGGCAGGGGTTGTTATGCCGGGCCGGTATTTGCGGCGGCTGTGGTGCTTCCTAAAAACTTTTATCACCCACTGTTAAATGACAGTAAACAACTTACCGAAGCACAAAGAGAACTATTAGCCCCCATTATAAAAGCATCCGCCATTACATGGGCGATTGCAAAGCAATCCGCCGCCGAAATTGACGCTTCCAATATATTAAAAGCAGCCATCAAATGTATGCACCTTTCCTTGGACCAATTAAAACCAAAACCAAAGTTTATTGCAGTAGATGGGAATCGGTTTTATGCATATAAAAAAATTCCACATCAAACCATAATTAAGGGCGATGGCATCTATGCGAACATAGCTGCGGCCAGTATACTGGCCAAAACTGCGCGGGATGAATGGATGAAAAAATTACATAAAAAATATCCGCAGTATGGCTGGGATAAAAATAAAGGATACGGTACCGCTGTGCACCGCGCAGCCATCGCCGAACATGGCTTATGCCACGAGCACCGAAAGAGCTTTAAAATATTGCCAACACAACTTGACTTGTTGTAAAATATAGGTTGTTAAAATTCCCAAATCCCAGCGCCTTGTCTTAAAATAATATATTCATCGGTGGTACAATCTACTACGGTGGAAGGAATAATACCTCCGATACCGCCATCAACGACAATATCAACTTGTTTGCCCCAATGTTCTTGAATAGTTTCAGGATCGGTATAATCTTCAATGTTTTCACCCGGGAAGGATGCGGATAATATAGGATGACCCAATGTTTCAATAATGGCTAATGCAATTTTATTATCAGGGATACGAAGTCCAATTGTTTTTTTCTTGTTTTGTAAAATTTTAGGCACTTCCTTACTCGCCGGCAACACAAAAGTAAATGGCCCAGGTAAGGTACTTTTTAAAATTCGGAACAAAGAATTGTCAATACTCTTCGCATAATTACTCAAATGACTTAGGTCTGAGCAAATAAAACTTAACTGCGCTTTTTCTGGATTTACTTTTTTGATCGCACAAATTTTCGCAACTGCTTCTGGATGAAAAATATCGCAACCCAGCCCATAGATCGTATCAGTGGGATATGCAATAATACCGCCGCTTTCCAAGCGGTCTTTAATAATAGCAAGCTGTCTAGGCTGCGGATTTGTAGGATGAATACTAATTAGCATAATTTCTGTTGTGCAAAACTACTCCTTTTTACTCCAATAGGTTTGTTTTAGTTTTCAAATAAATAATAGCCATGTTTAGTATCATTTATTTGGAACAAAAATTAGTTACGCGTGATTCCTTGAAACTAAGTATTGAAAAACAAGACGAATGTAAAGTATTGTTTAGCACTGGATCCATTATCGATTTTTGTGATTACATCAAAAATGAAAAACAAGTTCCCGATTTGTGTATCATCGCTGATAGTTATAATTATTTTGAAATTGTAGAAGTAATCAAATGTATTAAAACAAGAAGCAATCATCCATTTATTATGTTAAAATCGGACAGTAAATTTATGCGCGCAATATGTTACTTAATGAAGCACGGATTACATGGTATTTTTTTTACGGACGAAGCGCTCATTGATTTAAAATATACCGTTCGCAACCGGACTCGCTTTAATTTATCTTCCGACAAATCAAAATTAATCACCAGCAATATGCTCGGTGAAATAAGTATTAAGGAGCTTAATTATAATCGAACCCCACTCACACAAAATGAAATTATATTTATTCAACAATGTGCCAAGGATTTAAATTATGATGAGATAGCCAAAGCGCTACAAAAAAGTATAAACACCATTTATGGCTATCGCGACAGGGTATTTAAAAAGCTACATGTAAAACAGCGCACTGCCATGGTGATGAAAGCCTTAAAACAAAATCACATTGATCTGTAAATAAACACCGGAAGTATAATAGTTGGTTAAATAAGAATGAAGTGAATATAAATACAGAAAGTATATGCCAAAAAAAATGAGCCCATTGGACTCATTTTAAATGATGTATTAGTTGGTAAAACCTACTTAGGCTATTTAATTTCCCAAGTTTCTTTACCGCGAATCAACTTATCTAAATCACCAGGACCTTTGCTAGTCATTGCTTCTTCAATTTGCAATGCCATCATATCCTCATAACAAGGACGGTCATTGGTATAGAAAATACCAAATGGTCTTGGGAAAACCGCACCTTCCTCAGAAGGGTTATCAAATAAGCGGGTTAATATTTGTGCTTTATAAAAATCTTTCTCATCATGAATCCACATATCGTCTGCTGAGTATTTATCGCCAATTTCAACTACTTCAGGACGCATACCATCAAAACGAATTCCTTTTTCACCATTGGCACCAAAAGTTAATGGCTTTCCTTGTTCAACAAATAAACCATGTACCATTTTTGTTGACTTTTCAGTGAATATTTCAAATGCACCATCATTAAAGATGTTACAGTTTTGGTATATCTCTAAAAACGAAGTTCCTTGATGTTGCTCGGCGCGCGTAATGGTTGCTTGCATATGTTTAGGGTCACGATCCATCGTACGACCAACGAAACTTGCGTCAGCACCTAATGCTAAGGCTGCAGGATTAAACGGATGATCAATACTTCCTACAGGTGAACTTTTAGTTATTTTATTTACTTCAGAAGTTGGAGAATATTGTCCTTTTGTTAAACCATATATTTGGTTGTTGAACACCAAAAAGTTAACATTAAAGTTTCTTCTAAGTAAGTGAATGGTATGGTTACCACCAATACTCATTGAATCACCATCACCCGCAACGATCCAAACACTTAATTCAGGGCGAGAGGCTTTTAAACCACTTGCAATGGCAGTTGCTCTTCCATGAATGGAATGCATACCATAGGTGTTCATATAATAAGGGAAACGGCTGCTACAACCAATTCCACTAATAATTACAATATTTTCTTTAGGAACGCCAATGGTTGGCATTACTTTTTGAACAGAGGCTAAAATGGAATAATCTCCACAGCCTGGACACCAACGAACCTCTTGGTCAGTTGCAAAGTCTTTTGCAGTTAACGCAGCTAATGTTGGGGCTAATGTTTCAGTCGACATATCTATCACTTATTTTAGTACGCGAAATTACATAATCAAGGTCAAATTTTACGCATAAAACAACAATTTATACCACAAATTTGCGCTTATAACCCCCTGAAAAACCGTATTTTATTTAAGAAACGACCCCATTTTATGGCCAAACCCTTCCACAGAAGGCTATTTTACCTTTCGACCCTTCCAAGTGTAGGTTTTCACCTGGCCAAATAGTCCAGCAATAATGGTATAAAAAATATGCAGGGGTTGAAAAAATACAAACCACCTAAGTGCCGGCTTTAAATTGTAAAAACGCGCTACTGCCTCTAAGAAAAATAATTCAAAAAATGTTTTAAAAGCCAGGGAGATGATGAAAGTTTCAAAACTTCCTACGAATATTAAAAGCAAAAAACTAAAATTATATAAATACACTAATAGCAAAACCCAAAAAATAGAATTGTCATCATAAAAACGCGCTTTACTTGACCAACGAATACGCTGCATAATTAAATCCTTCCATTGATCCATTGCTTTCGTTAAAACAATTGCATCGGGGTGAAACAAATAACCAATGCGATTGGATAAAGTTTTTTTCATTTTATGCATTAAAAACATATCATCGCCACTTGCAATTTCATCCACACCTTGGTAACCGCCCACTGCAATAAATGCTGATTTCTCAAATGCCAAATTAGCACCATTGCTCATGGAATGCTTGCCAGCGCCAACTGCAGCTGCAGTGATGCCTTGTAATGCTAAAAAATCCAGTACTTGAAAATGATTTAATATCCCAGGTGCTTCAATAAACATTACTGGTGCTGCTACAAATACGGGTTTATTTTTTTCAATAAATTGATGATACAATAAAAGCCAATTAGGTGGTACGATACAATCAGCATCGGTAGTAATAATCCAATCACCTTTGGCATGTAATACCGCTTTTTCTATCGCCTTTTTCTTAAAGGAACTAATTTCGTTTTCCTTATAATAATCTGATAAACTTAATAAATGTACTTGTGCATTTTTATCTTGCATTGCTTTTACAATAAAAGCAGTGTCGTCTTCAGAAAAATCATCAATGACAATAATTTCGTAAAATTCGGAAGGATAATTTTGCGCTAAAATAGTATCCACACAAGTCTTGATATTCGCCGCCTCATTGCGTGCAGGAATGATGATGGTAAAATGCGTATAGTTATTTGCCAATGGATATGCACCAGTAACCCCTTCAAAATTGTTTAATTTGTGGTACCAATAACGATAGGCTAATAATAAACCTGCGTATAAAATGGTCAAAATTGCAACTATCCAATCTAATACATACGCCATAGCGTAAAGTTACGCGCTTTTATATGTCATTAGTAGGATTTTTTAATAGTTTGGATTAAATTGTAGTCTAAAAATAATCAACAGATTATTATAAATAAGTAGCAAATAAAATAAGCTTTATGTTTCAACTTAATAATAAAATAGCCCTCGTCACTGGAGGCGGAAGCGGCATTGGTAAGGAGGTATGTAAAGTATTAGCTAAGCAAGGCGCGCATGTGATTGTGGTTGATGTAAATACGGATAGTGCAAAAGGTACGATTGATGAAATAACTGCAAACGGAAATACCGCGGAAGCACTTATTTTAGATGTTACCAACCAAGCGGCTGTTACTACTTCTTTTGAAAAATTAAAAAGCTTGGACCTACTTATTAACTGCGCAGGTATCTCACATATAGGAAGTGCAACCTCTACCAACGAAACTGATTTTGAAAAAGTATTCCAAGTAAATGTCAAAGGCGTATACAACTGTTTACAAGCAGGCGTGAATGTAATGAAGAAAAGTGGCGGCGGAAGTATTGTGAATATTAGTTCCATTGCCGCTAAAGTTGGGTTATCGGATCGCTTTGCCTATAGCATGAGTAAGGGCGCGGTACATGCAATGACAATGAGTGTTGCAAAGGATTATATCAAAGACAATATCAGATGCAATAGTGTTTCGCCGGGTCGCGTTCACACCCCATTTGTAGATGGATTTTTGAAAAAGAATTATCCTGGACAGGAAGCAGAGATGTTTGAAAAATTATCAAAGACGCAACCAATTGGTCGTATGGGCTTACCAATTGAAGTGGCACACCAAGTTTTATACTTATGTAGCGAGGAAGCTGCTTTTATTACAGGAAGCGACTTTAGTATTGATGGCGGTTTTGTCACTTTAAATAGTTAAGAAAAAGTTATTGCAAATCAAACGCATAATTGATAAGCCACAATAAAAAATTAAATTAACAACGGAGAGATGAGATCTATTATTTAATTTATGATCATCCCTACACAATAGAAAAATAAAAAAAGACAATAATGAAATTAATTCGATTTGGAACAAGTGAACAAGAAAAACCGGGCGTACATATCAATGGAAAAAATTATGATGTCAGTGCACATTTATATGATTATGATGAATCTTTTTTTAGAGAAAATGGATTGGCACAATTAGCAACCATTGTACAAAAAGGGAATCTGCCTGAAGTGCCGCCAGAAGCGCGCATCGGATCACCAATCGCCAGACCCTCCAAAATAGTTTGTATTGGATTAAACTATGCAAAACATGCAAAGGAAACAGGGGCAGCAATTCCAACAGAGCCCATCTTGTTTATGAAATCAACTACTTCCTTAACTGGACCATTTGACAATATTATTATTCCTAAGAATTCTGAAAAAACGGATTGGGAAGTGGAACTAGCGGTTGTGATTGGCAAAAAAGCAAGTTATGTAAGTGA
>CAJBLA010000179.1 GCA_903953815.1 uncultured Bacteroidota bacterium
CACATCCCGAATACATTACATTAATGGCATGGGTTGTAGGATTAGATGCACTTACCACCATTCCTTTTTCAAGATTACGCTTACAAGAAAAACCTAAAAAGTTTGCTTTTGTTAAAATAGGCGGTATTGTTTTGAATATAGCAGCTACTTATTTTTTAATCAGTGTTTTGCCGCAATATGTTCAAACGCATGCGACCAGCTTTATTGCCAGCTTTTACAAACCGGAATGGTCCGTGGGTTATATTTTAGTTGCAGGGATTATTCAAAATGTTTTTGTTTTATTATTATTGAGAAAAGAAATTAGTGCATTACGCTTTTCATTTGATTTTGATTTATGGAAGCAAATGATGATTTACGCACTACCCCTAATTTTAGTTGGGTTAGGCGGTATGGTCAATGAAACTTTAGATAGAATTATGTTAGGTTGGTGGGCACCTGGTGGCTCCCCGGAGGCAAACAAAGCGATTGTTGGCATTTACAGTGCCTGTTATAAACTATCTATATTAATTACTATTTCAGTACAAGCATTTAGAATGGGCGCTGAACCTTTTTTCTTTAAACAAGCGGATACGGACAATGCACCAAAAACTTATGCAAGGGTGATGAAATTTTTTGTCATCACTTTATGTATCATGTTTTTAATGGTCGCACTTTATTTAGATATTTGGAAAGCGTTTATTCGTAATCCGGCCATGTATGTGGGATTAAAAGTGGTGCCTATTTTACTTTTGGCAAATATATTTTTAGGCATTTACTACAACCTAAGTATTTGGTATAAATTAAGCAATAAAACAATGGCAGGTGCTTGGATAACCATTATTGGCGCTATTATCACCATTACGATCAATTATTTAGCCATTCCCTATTTTGGATTTATGGCAAGTGCTTGGGCTACTTTTTTCTGTTATGGTACCATGATGGTGATTAGTTACAAGTGGGGGCAAAAAGTGTACCCAATCCCTTACGCTACAAAAAAATTAATTGCTTATTTTGTGATTACCCTTCTACTATATGCAATAAATACTGGCGTACATCAAATTTCAACCAACGCCCCTTTTAATTATTTATTCGCGAGTGTTTTACTTGTGGCTTTTATTTTATTTGTAGCAAGAATCGAAAAGAAGGAATTAAAATCTATTTTTAACAGCAAGTCCAATTAGTTTTTAAAATTTGAATTTATTATGGCCGAAGATTTAAACATACACACAGGAACAAAACAAGAACAATACGAAGCATTAATTCCGCAAATAGCAGGTTTGCTTCAAGGTGAAACTAATTTAATTGCTAACCTCGCCAATATTAGCGCGGCATTAAAAGAACAATTCAATTGGTGGTGGGTTGGATTTTATTGGATACATGACGATGAGTTAGTATTGGGACCATTTCAAGGACCCGTTGCTTGTACGCGCATTAAAAAAGGAAGAGGTGTTTGTGGCGGTGCTTGGGAAAAAGGAGCAACTATTATTGTAGCCGATGTAGAAAAGTTTCCTGGACATATTGCTTGCAGTAGCGCTTCCAAATCGGAAATCGTTGTGCCTATATTTGATAAAGGAAATATAGTGGGTGTTTTAGATGTGGACAGCGCGCATTTATCCGATTTTGACGAAATTGATCAATTATACCTGGAGAAAATTGTAGGTTTAATCCCAGGCCTGTAACAAGACTTTAAAAAGTCCCCGAAAAATTAAAAAAATCAATTAAGTTTGCAACCCCTAAGCGGATGTGGCGAAATTGGCAGACGCACTAGACTTAGGATCTAGCGCCGCGAGGCGTGTGGGTTCGACCCCCTCCATCCGCACAAGCACAAAAAAAAGCCCTTTCAGATTAAATTTTGAGGGGCTTTTTTATATAATTAGCTGTTTTTTAGGTGCAAAAACATACCTTTGCCCCCCTTAAACCCTAGAAATTACTAGTAAAAAAGAAAAGAATATGGCAAGCATAAAAAGAGAGAACATTGGCCTTTTAAATGACAAACTAACCGTTAATTTAACGCCCGCTGATTATTTAGGTGGATTTGAAGCGATATTGAAAAAGCATGCTAAAACAGCAAATATCCCAGGTTTTAGAAAAGGGATGGTGCCTGCAAGTATGATTAAAAAAATGTACGGGCAATCCGTTTTTACTGATGAGGTTTTAAAGAAAGTAGAAGGTGAATTAAATCAATATTTGGCTGCAGAAAAAATTGAAATTTTTGCACAACCGCTTCCATTGGGTACCCAATTGGCAAATATGGATTTCAATAACCCTGGTACTTATGATTTTGCTTTTGAAATTGGTTTAAAACCCAAATTTGAAATAAAAATAAAAGACATAAAAGTAAAGCGCTATAAAGTTGCAGTGACGGATGAAATGATTCAAAATGAAGTGGATCGTATTCAAACACGCAATGGTAAAATGACCGAACCTGAAACTGCAGATTCAGAAGAAAATGTTTTGAATGTAACATTTATTGAATCTGACAAAGACGGCAATGAAGTGGAAGGCGGCATTAAAAAAGATAATTCATTATTGATTAAATATTTTACAGCAGCCACTCGAAAAAAATTATTAGGCAGCAAAACGAACGATACCCATATCATTCAATTAAAGAAAGCCTTTGAAGATAAGGAGCTTGAAGTGATTGTGGGCGATCTTGGTATTACTAAGGAAGAAACAGACAAGTACTTTAAATTAGTCGTAACTAAAGTTGGTTTGATAGAAAAAGCAGCCATTGACGAAACTTTATTTTTAGCCACATATCCCAACGAAGCGATCAAAACGGAAGAAGAATTCCGCGCAGCGCTTAAAAAAGATATCGAAGGGTATTATGAACAACAAGCACGTAATCAAATTCACGATCAAATTTATCATGGCTTGATTGAAGATACAAAAATGGAATTCCCAACTGCATTTTTGAAGCGTTGGTTACAACAAGGTGGCGAAAAACAAAGAACATTAGAAGAAGCAGAAAAAGAATATCCAGTATTCCAAGACCAATTAAAATGGACTTTAATTAGTGGCCATTTAATGAGTGAAAATAAAGTGGAAGTAGTAGCAGAGGATTTAAAGAATTTTGCAAAGCAACAATTGATGAGTTATATGGGCAACCAAATGGGCGCCATGGGTGATAACGACAAATGGCTAGAAGACTATGCCGTTAGAATGATGCAAGACAAGAAATTTGTAGAAGATAGCTACCATAGAATTAGTACAGACAAATTATTCAAAGCCGTTGAAACTGAGGTACAAGCAAAAGATACCCCAATTGATGCTGAAAAATTTGCAGACATGTTAAAACATCACCACCACTAGGCAAATGGGGCGTAGCCAAGTAAAAATGGTGTGACTTGAAATAAATCATTGAAAGCCAAGGCCTTCTATTTTAAATAGAAGGCCTTTTTTGTGTCATATTCTGAAACTTTGGCATTCTTTTTGTAGTTCCTTTGAATACAAGGTTTTACCTTTAACCACTGAAATAAGATATTATGAATTTAGGAAAAGAATTTGAGCAATTTGCGATCAAAGGAAGAGGGATCAGCAGTAATAGTTTACATCAATATAAAAATAGTGTCACTAACCTGACCCCCTATATTATTGAGGAACGCCCAATGAATGTGGCAAGCATGGATGTATTTAGCCGTTTGATGATGGATAGAATCATTTTTTTAGGCGAAGGCATCAATGACTATGTAGCAAACATTGTTACTGCACAGTTATTATTTTTAGAAAGTACGGATCGCACCAAGGACATTCAAATGTATATTAATAGCCCGGGTGGAAGTGTTTATGCGGGCCTAGGCATTTATGATACGATGCAGTTTATTAGTCCAGATGTGGCTACTATTTGTACGGGCATGGCAGCAAGCATGGGTGCCATTTTATTATGCGCAGGTGTGGAAGGAAAAAGAACTGCTTTAAAACACAGCCGCATCATGCTACACCAACCAAGTGGTGCAATTGGTGGTCAAGCATCGGATATTGAAATTACTGCAAGAGAAATAAAAAAATTAAGAACCGAATTGTATGAAGTGATTGCACATCATACCCATAAGGATTTGGCAACGGTGACCAAGGATTGCGACAGAGATTTTTGGATGACCGCAGCCGAAGGAAAAGAATACGGATTAGTAGATGAGGTATTATTAACCAATCCGCGCAAGATTAAAAAATAAAAGAAGAAAAAATAATTGTATGATAGTTACCAACGAATTTTTAATGTCAGAAGAAGACGAACCAAAAGATAATAAGAAAGAAGATACTGGGCCTAGTTTTTTGAATAAAAAAATGGAGCAAATATTTTTTGAAAAAAGAGCCATTTATTTATGGGGTGTCGTAGATGATAAATCAGCAAAAGATATTGTAACAAAATTATTATTGTTGGATGCAGACAAGCCAGGTGCTGAAATTAAATTTTACATCAATAGCCCAGGGGGTGTTGTCACCAGCGGCATGGTTATGTTTGATACCATGAACTTAATCAAAAGCCCGGTGCATACCATTTGTATGGGTTTAGCAGCAAGTATGGGTTCGATCCTGTTAAGTATGGGAGAAAAAGGAAAGCGTACCATTTTCCCGCATGGCGAAGTGATGATTCACCAACCAAGTATTGGAGGCTACTTCCAAGCTACAAGTGCTGATATTGAAATTCAGGCGGAACAAATCCGAAAAACAAAGGAATTAGGTGCGCAAATTTTGGCAGACAACTGTGGAAAAAAAGTAGCGCAGGTAATGGCCGATTTCGATAGAGATTATTGGATGAACGCAAAAGAAGCGGTAGAATATGGCATCGTTGATAAAATAGCGAAATCGCTTTAATAAATAAATGATCATGAGTAAAGTTGAAGCAATACAATGTTCTTTTTGTGGACGCAAGCGAGAAGAAGTTAAAATTTTGATCGCTGGTCAAGAAGGACATATATGCGAGCATTGTATTGAACATGCCCATGAAATTATTGTGAAAGAATTTCACCAAAAAAAGGCGGATGGAAAAGCAGGGAACTTGAAAGTGCAAAAACCAACAGCCATTAAAGCTTTTTTAGACCAATACATCATTGGACAGGATGAAGCTAAAAAAATATTATGTGTTGCCGTTTACAATCACTTTAAGAGAATTAATTTACCTGTCACTACCAAGAATGAAGTGGAAATTGAAAAGAGTAATGTGATCATGATTGGCGAAACAGGCACAGGTAAAACCTTATTGGCAAAAACCATTGCAAAATTATTAAACGTTCCTTTTGCAATCGTGGATGCAACTGTATTTACAGAAGCGGGTTATGTAGGTGAGGATGTGGAAAGTATGTTAACGCGTTTGTTACAAAATTGCGACTATGATGTAGAAGCTGCGCAAAGAGGCATCGTATACATTGATGAAATTGACAAAATTGCTCGTAAAAGCGATAACGCTTCTATCACGAGAGATGTGAGCGGCGAAGGTGTACAACAAGGATTATTAAAAATGTTAGAAGGCACTGAAGTGCTTGTTCCGCCGCAAGGAGGTCGCAAACACCCTGATCAAAAAATGATTAAGGTGGACACTAAAAATATTTTATTTATTTGCGGTGGCGCATTTGACGGTATTGATAAAATTATTGCTCGTCGTATCAACACTAACGCCATTGGATTTAGTGTAAATAAAGACGAACAAGAATTACAAAGAAAGAATTTATTGCGTTTTGTAAATGCACAGGATATTAAAAGCTTTGGATTGATTCCCGAAATGTTAGGGCGTCTTCCTATTGTTACCCATTTAGAGCCATTGGATGCCGACACCTTAAGAAGCATTTTAACGGAGCCTAAAAATGCATTAATCAAACAATACACCCAATTATTTGCGATCGAAAAAATCAAACTCAGTATCGATAATGACGTTTTTGATTATATCGTAAACAAAGCAATGGAGTATAAATTAGGTGCTAGAGGATTAAGAAGTATTTGTGAAAGCTTGTTTACACAAGCCATGTATGAAATGCCTGGAACTAATGTGACTGAGTTTAATGTAACATTAGACTACGCCAAAAACATGTTTGACAAAAGTAAATTGAGCACTTTGAAAGTGGCTTAAATAAAATCATATTCAAATTAAAAGATTAAATCAAATTTTATGCAAGAACTAATTGATCGTTTGGTAAAAGAAACAGGCGTTACACCAGAGCAAGCAAAGCAATCTATTGAGACTATCGCGGCATTTGTAAAAGAAAAATTTCCGATGCTAGGTGGTGCTGTAAATCAAATATTTAAAGCAGGCGGAAAATAGTCAGGAACTTGGATTGGGAACTTGCTAAAAAGTAAAATCCTCCCGAAGGAGGATTTTCAAGCAAGCAATCGAAAACAAGGAAATTAATCCTAACTCAAACTAATACTTTTTTGTTGAGTGTTTGCTTTTTTTTAACAGTATTTATGCAGACTCCAATACTGGGAATTCTAGTGCATTGCTTTTCAATCACTTATAATTATTCGGCTTCTTAGCCAAAGGGCTTGTTTTTCAGGCAAATCAAATAAAATAACCAGTTCCCGCCAGGAAACTTGGCCTCCCTGTTGTTTTCTCATTTTCAAAATTTCAAAGATCTGCTGATCTTCAAAAATCCCAAGAGATTTCCATTGCGCAAAGTTCATCGTACTACTATTAAGCAGGGGTGTAAAGTTTTTCTGAACTACCAAATGAGGACGTAAATTTTGAAAATCGGTATCTGCTAAGCCATATACCTTTTTTAATTGCATGGGATGTGTAAAACCACCCAAATGATTTTTATAATTGATAATTTGATGAACAATATTCATAGGCAACCTGGTTTTATCATGCCATTCATTCGCATCCGCTTCGTTGATATTAATCGTCCAACTGACAGCGCCTTTTTTCATTTTTAGC
>CAJBLA010000180.1 GCA_903953815.1 uncultured Bacteroidota bacterium
GCAGGTAATGAGTCACTATGGTATTGATTGGCTTGAACGAGAAGAAAGAGACAAGGAAGAAAACACAAGTTTGTTATTAAAAAATTTGAATGTACAACCTGGAATGATGATTGCGGATATTGGCGCTGGTAGCGGTTACCATAGTTCCTTATTATCAAAAATGGTGGGTAACGGAAAAGTGTATGCGGTAGATGTGGAGCTAGAAATGATTGCCTTTTTGAAAGATCGTATTAAAGCGGAAAAAACAAAAAATGTAGTGCCCGTTTTAAGTACGGAACAAACCGTTGGGCTCCCTGCAAATAGTATTGACCTAATGTTGCTAGTAGATGTGTACCATGAATTTTCTTACCCCTATGAAATGGGTGTGGCCATGTTGGAAGCACTTAAGCCAGGTGGTAAATTAGTCCTTGTTGAATTTAGAACTGAAGATGAAATGGTGCCCATTAAAACCATTCACAAAATGAGTGAACAACAAGCAGTACGTGAGTTTAAAGCAGCAGGATTTATATTTGAAAAAAATATCAGCAACCTACCTTGGCAACACTGTATGGTGTTTCGGAAGAGTAAATGAATTTTTATTTAAAAATGTGCAATTGTAAAATTAAAATCTAATTTTTTTGCTTTTTTAATTCCTCAATTATTATATCAATTTTTTTATTTAATAATTCTATTTCTAGGTCATTTGACTTTTCCATTTTTGATATATCTTGAATAACTTCCTCTTGAACAGAATTAGTCATTACTGCAATAAACACGTTTAAAGTAATCATTGATGTTACAATAAAGAAAGAAAGAAAGTACATGTCAATAATTAAAATTGGCAGTTTTGGCGAGTGCTTTTGAACAATTTTAACAATTTCTGAATAATCAAAACCACTTGTAATGAAAATAAACAAGGATTTGGATGCAGTATATAGGTTGGTAAATGAAATAATATCAAAGTCTTTCTTTTCAAAAAGACTCATTCCAAGTAGGGCATAAACAAACAAAAGTAACGTTAATAATAAACCAAATGTCATTACAGAGGGAATGACATATAAAATCTTCTTCTCAATACTTTTTAATTTTTCAGAAATTTCAAATAATCTTAAAATTCTTGTTACCCTGAACAATCGTAATATATAAATAGTTTCTGGATGTGTAAAGAACCCTTTTAAAAAAGACAAATAACCTAATACCAATAAACAAATGTCAAAATAGTACCAAAAACGTTCAAAAACATCTGTAGTGTGTTGTTTGTGACGAAGTATAATTTCATAAGTGAAAAGCAATACCAATACTACATCAATAATGTCGAAGAATTTTTGATTTTGCGCATTTCCGAAAATAATTTCTGCGGTTATTAATATGGTTGATGCAACAATTAAAATAATTGAAAAGACATGTAATTTTTTTTCTGTGTCTATACTTGGACGGTACCAGCTCATAAATTATTTTTTATAAGTGAAATTATTAATTTGTAAAAGTAGGTAAAAGTATAAACATATCATGTTTTTTGATATATTTATTGGTTAAATAATTAATTTGATCATCCACTTTAAATTAATTACGGTGTTAGTAATTTTGGTTGGTATTTGAAAAAGATTATAAATATATTATTATGAAAAAAAATTCGCTTACCATCCTTAGAGTTATTTATATGTTTGGGTTTCCGGTATTTGCACATTTTGGGGGTCACCTTATTGAAACCAAAATAAAATTATTTTTTTTCGCCGCTCTTATTATATTTTATTTGGGTACATTTTTAATTGAAAAATATTTTAATAAAAATTTATTAAATTATAAAGCTTTGGTGATGCGGGTGCTCATTGTTTTATTTAATCTTTGTTTGGCTCCATTTATACAAATAAGTTTTGTGGGTATTCTAATTTATATATTCTTATTTTTAATTACCGCCCTTACAGTTACAAATAACGATGATTTGATTGAAATGGGCGAGGGATTGTTTTTAGGAATATTTTCTGACTTTAGGTTTATTGTCCTGATTTTAATTTCATTAGTTTTATTCTTATATAAAATGTTTTTTTAGGTGTACTAAATAAATACAAGTTGAAGTGGTTTATTTAAAGAATTGATGGTACTTGTTAAAAATAAAAAAGCCCGCAACTTTCGTTGCGGGCTTTTGTGGCACCACCCGGGCTCGAACCGGGGACACAAGGATTTTCAGTCCTTTGCTCTACCAACTGAGCTACAGCGCCATCCTTTTTTCATCCACCCGCTCGCTTTTCAACGATTGGGTCGCAAATATAGGCAGGGAATCTTATAATTCAAAAAACCAAGCCCACATAATGCCTAATATATTAGTACTCACAGTTTTTAGGGGTTCTTGCAAACGGAATTACATCTCTAATATTTGTCATTCCGGTTACAAATTGTACCATTCTTTCAAATCCTAAGCCAAATCCTGCGTGGGGCACCGAGCCAAATCTTCTGGTATCAAGGTAATAGCTCATCTCATGTAATGGGATATGCATGGCGTTCATTCTAGCCTCTAGTTTTTCTAAGCGCTCTTCCCTTTGTGATCCACCCACAATCTCACCAATACCCGGTGCCAAAATATCCATGGCCGCTACTGTTTCTTTACCTGGCTCACATCCATCATTCATACGCATATAAAAAGCTTTAATTGCAGCAGGATATCCTGTAACAATCACTGGTTTTTTAAAATGCTGCTCCACCAGGTATCTTTCATGTTCACTTTGTAAATCAATTCCCCATTTAATATCGTAAGTGAATTTCTTTTTTTTGTAGTGCGTGCTGTTTAATAAAATTTCAATCGCTTCGGTATAAGTAATTCTTTCAAATCCGTTTTCAACAACAAATTTTAATTTTTCAATTAATCCAAGTCCGCTTCTTTTTTCCGTCGGTAATTGTTTTTCTTCCTCTGCCAAACGTGTATCTAAAAATTGTAAATCGTCAATATTATTTTTCATCACATAAGCAATTAAATGCTTAATGAAATCTTCAGCCAAGTTCATGTTGTCTTCTAAATCATTAAAAGCAACCTCGGGTTCAATCATCCAAAACTCTGCTAAGTGTCTGGTGGTGTTTGAATTTTCTGCACGGAAGGTGGGGCCAAAAGTGTAAATGTCTGAAAACGCCATGGCGCCTAGCTCTCCTTCTAGCTGACCACTCACGGTTAAGTTAGTGCTCTTACCAAAAAAATCCTGTGTAAAATCAATTTCACCAGCATCATTTTTAGGTGCACCTTCCAATGGAAGTGTGGTTACGCGAAACATTTCTCCTGCACCCTCGGCATCCGAACTTGTAATAATGGGTGTATGTAAATATAAAAATCCGCGATCGTTAAAAAACTGATGCACCGCAAATGCAAGTGAGTGTCTAATTCTAAAAACAGATCCAAATGTATTAGTTCTAAAACGCAGATGCGCTTTTTCTCTTAAAAATTCAAGGGAATGTTTTTTTGGTTGTAAAGGATATTTTTCTGCATCACTATCGCCTAATATTTCTATGCTGGTTGCTTTTACCTCTACAGTTTGACCTTTACCCAAACTTTCAACCACGGTTCCGGAAATTTTTAATGACGCCCCTGTGGTGATTCTTTTTAAGATAGCTTCGTCAAATTCACCCAAGGAAGCAACGATTTGTACGTTGGCATTTGTACTGCCATCATTTAAAGCAATGAACTGGTTATTTCTAAAGGTGCGTACCCATCCCATCACCACCACTTCGGTACCAGTTGCGGTACCCGATAACAATTGCTTAATTTTAATTCGTTGGTTGAACATATTTGTATTTTCGAATGGCAAAGATAATCCGTTTCAATGGCGAATTGACCCGTTTTAGACATAAAAACACATAAAAAATTGTTTTTTTGTTAAAAATCTGCTTAACATTGCAGTAGCAACGCGCCAAAGGATTCATTTATTATTTTTGGCTTGCTACACAAATTTCCCTTATTCAATTTTTGGTCACTATTATTAAGACCAACATTTCAAAAAAAGTTCTCAAATTACCCTAGCTCTTGATTCGATTTTTAAATAAACCATAGTTACACAGTGCAAGAAAAAGACGACAAACCAAAAAGGGGGCGCAAAGTTGTTGCCACCCCGGCCGCAAAAGCTGCTCCAGCTGCTAGTTCCGAAAAAAAGACCGCTACCAAAAAAGCCGTTCCTGCTAAAAAAGCGGAGCCAGTTAAAGACAATAGCGAGGATGACAAAGCATCAAAAATAGCGCAAGCCTTATTTGGCGACGAAAGTGCGGCAAGTGCTGAAGCGCCTAGTCAAGCTTCCCCAGCAGCTGAAAGCAACGAGCAATCTGGGCAAACCAATCCTTCTTCCCAATCTGGGCAAGGTGCGCCCGCAAATGGCGGTGGTCAAAATGGCCCCAACCATCCAGCCCAACGCTACCCGCAACCTAAAAAGGAGCCGGTATTTAATGTTGAGTTTGATGGCGTAATTGAAACCGAAGGTGTTTTGGAAATTATGCCTGACAATTTTGGCTTTCTACGATCTTCCGATTACAACTATTTATCTTCTCCTGATGATGTATACGTTTCTCCTTCTCAAATCAAATTATTTGGATTAAAAGTGGGCGATACGGTCCACGGAACGGTTCGTGTTCCGCGCGAGGGTGAAAAATATTTTGCATTGACCAAAGTGCATCAAGTGAATGGAAAAAATCCAGATGAAATTCGGGATCGTATTCCATTTGATTATTTAACACCGATCTTTCCTTATCAAAAATTAAATTTATATACGGCTGCGAATAATTATAGTACGCGTATCATGGATTTATTTACGCCTATTGGTAAAGGACAAAGAGGATTAATTGTTGCCCAACCAAAAGTGGGTAAAACAATGTTATTAAAAGAGGTGGCGAATGCGATTGCAGCGAATCATCCTGAATGCTACTTAATTATTTTATTGGTTGATGAAAGACCGGAAGAGGTAACGGATGTGGAGCGTTCTGTAAAAGGTGAGGTTATCGCGAGTACGTTTGATGAACCCGCAGACAAACATGTTAAGGTTTCCTCCATGGCTTTACAAAAAGCAAAACGTTTAGTTGAGTGTGGGCATGATGTGGTGATATTGCTTGATTCTATTACACGTTTAGCAAGGGCACATAATACAGTGGCGCCGAGTTCTGGTAAAGTATTATCAGGTGGTGTTGAAGCAACTGCGTTGTTGCGCCCCAAACAATTTTTTGGTGCAGCACGTAAAATAGAAAACGGTGGATCACTTACTATATTAGCAACTGCATTGATTGAAACTGGTTCTAAAATGGACGAGGTTATCTTTGAAGAATTCAAGGGAACCGGTAACATGGAATTAGTATTAGATCGTCGCTTAGCGAACAAGCGTATATTCCCAGCCATTGATTTAGTGGGGTCTAGTACGCGTCGTGATGATTTATTATTAGATAAAGAAGTATTAGGAAGAATGAATATCCTAAGATTATTTATCAATGATATGAATAACGATGAAGCGATGAATGAATTATTAAAAAGAATGCGTGGCACCAAAGACAATGAAGAGTTTTTGGCAAGTATGAATAGATAATTTTTTAGACAATGCCGCAAGGTGTTGTCATTTAAAATAAAAAAGCCTCCGAAAAATCGCGAGGCTTTTTTATTTATATTTTTCAGATCATCGCTGATCGTATTTCACGCCAGTCGCTATCGAGAATTAATCTTTAAAGTAATTACTCCGCTCAATTTCTTCGCGTACTTTTTCTGGAACCAGATAACGAATCGTTATTCCATCTTTACGATTGTTACGAATCAATGTTGCAGATAATTGTAATAGGGGTGCATCTAATATTTCAACGCGCGCACCATAATCATTGGTGATATCAAAACCATCCCGACGATAAACAATGAATTGATAATTTTTTACCAGGGTTTCAAAGTTTTTCCACTTGGGTAAATTTTGAAAACTATCTGCGCCCATGATTACCGAAAATTCATGTTGCGGATATTTTTCTTGTAAATAAGTAAGTGTATCAATGGTGTAAGAAGGCTTTGGCAGAGAAAACTCAATATCAGACACTTTTAATTGGGTATCATCTTCAATGGCTAGCTTGGTCAAATGGAGTCGATCATATTCATTTAACAAGCTTCCCTGTGGCTTTAAAGGATTTTGAGGTGAAACAACTAACCACACCTGATTCATGTCGGAATGATTGGCAACATAACTAGCCACCATTAAATGACCATTGTGAACGGGATTGAATGAGCCAAAAAATAAACCGATTTTCATTTGTTTAATTAGTTGATTATCAATTATTTACATTGATTTTGGGGCTATAAAAATACTATCTGCCTCGTTTATTCTTAGGCTTAATTGATATCCAGCTACCGATATTGATATTGGATCACCCAACGGTGCAATTTGTTCAACGATTATTAATTCTCCTGGTATACAGCCCATTTCCATTAGCTTCAAAAATATATCATCATTTTCGAAGGAATGGATAACGCCCGACTCCCCAATTTTTAATTCAGATAGCTTCCTCATAATATTAATACAAAGATAGTTGCTGTTTTACATAAATAGTTACGAAATTTGGAGCATTGAATAACAATATATTATGCGCATACCCATTTCATTTAATACGGCTGATAAAAACACAACACTAACTAATCGTCTGGCGTTAAAGGCGTTTATTGAAAAGGGTTTGAAAAAAGAGGGGATTGCCATTAATACGCTTCAATATGTTTTCTGTTCCGACAAATTCCTACTTAATATCAATAAGTCCTTCTTGAACCACGATTATTTCACCGACATTATCAGTTTTGACCTATCTGAAACCAGGGGAACCCTCATTGGGGAGATTTATATAAGTATTGAACGTGTGAAAGACAACGCAAAAACCCACAAGACCAACTATACGGAAGAATTATTAAGGGTAATTTTTCACGGGGCC
>CAJBLA010000181.1 GCA_903953815.1 uncultured Bacteroidota bacterium
AAAAGATTCTTTGAATTACTTAAATAGGTAGCCTCGCTATAAAAAAGACCCGGCCCGATATATCGGGCCGGGTCTTTTTTATAGCGAGGCTACCTATTTAAGTAATTCAAAGAATCTTTTCTGAAAAACCACAAATTGATCTTCCAATAAAGTGATTCCTTTTTCTTGACTTGTTGAAAGGGGTTCTAAACCACTAGCCACAGAATAATATAAATCACTGACTCTTCTTCTGTATTTAAACTCATCAAAGAAAATTGATTTCCTATTCAGTTCCACAATCTCTCTTTTAAATGAATCAAGTTTGTGTAATTTTTCTTTAACAACAGGAACTGTTGTGTCTCCTTTAGCAAGCACTTTAACCGTTTTGTCTAATGAATCTACAAGTGTAAATAAGCGCTCATGTAAATTAAACAAACGCATGCTTTGCTTATTTAATAAACCGATAGAAGCAGCATCCAATCCTTTAGACGGGTTAGCTTCAATTTTAATATTTTGTACATATTCTTTCCCATCTGCCTTTACCACTATTTTGTATTTACCAATATCCACTTTAGGTCCAATCACGGATGAAATTAAAACTGATGACTGTGCGATATAGCCACCCTGTGCAACTTTTGGCGGGTTTACAGATAAATCCCAATACACTTTATTTAAGCCTTTTGCACTAGAGGCATTAAGGTCTTTTATTTTTTTATTAGCTGCGTCATAAATCTCAATTTTTACGCCACTATTGCTTCTTTCTTTCAAATAATAATAAAATGTAGGTGCAATGACTCTGCTACCTACGCCCCATCCTGTTAGGTTTGACGCAGGTTGCGGATATTGTGGTGAATATTCATATTTGAAATTCTGGATTGGGTAAAATAAAACTGATTGCGCTAAATCAGATTTTACCATTTCTCTTAAGGGCTGAATATTATCTATAATATAAATTCCTCTACCATGAGAAGCAATCACTAAATCATTGGTTTGTGGTTGAATCTTAATATCACGCACTAAATTATACCAAGGCATATTCTGGTATTTGCTACGCATCCAATTGTTACCGCCATCCAATGAAATAAATAATCCCATTTCAGTTCCTAAGAATAATAATTTTTCATTGACAATATCTTCTCTAATTACATGCGCAAAACCTGTAAATTCAGAAGAACTAAATTTTTTCCAAGTATTACCGCCATCGGAACTCATCACTGCATAGGTATGCATATCGCCATACATATGATTATCAAGCGTGACATAAATTCTTTTGGAGTCCAAAGATGATATTTCAATACTGCTGATCCAAGTATTTTCAGGTACACCGGTTTTCCAAATACCTGCTGATTTATTTTGCCATGATTTACCTCCGTCTGTCGTAAGCTGAAGATTACCATCATCTGTTCCTGCCCAAATGATATTTTCATTTTTAGGATCCTGTGTTATAGTGAAAATTGTACAGTGGTTTTCGGCACTGGTGTTATCTCCTGTAATGCCCGCATTTTTCTCTGCTTGATTAATTTTATTTGGATTGTTGGTCGTTAAATCTGGAGATATTCTTTGCCAATTTTTTCCGTCATCATTTGATTTGAATACATATTGTGCTGCAGTATATAAATTATACACAGGCTTTCCTGCTGCATTTTTTTTAGTGGATGCACCTACTACTATTGGGGTATTCCAATTCCAACGATGCTCCTCGTCACCTTCTAATTTTTTGGGACGAACACCATAAGAAAGTCCAGTAGACAAATCCACTTTTGTAATTTCTCCTCCTTGTGATTCAGAAAAAATAATTTTTGAATTTAATAAACTTGGTTGTACCCAAAATCCATCACCCCCATTGATCCATCTCCAGTCAACTGCGGTTACACCGCCTGGTGCTGAACTTGGCGCCATCCAACTATTATTATCTTGCAATCCACCATATACATGATAGGGTGTTTGATTATCCGTAGATACATGGTAAAATTGACCCACTGGTAAACTGTTTATAAACTGCCAAGCAGTTCCTTTATTGGTGCTCATATAAATACCACCATCTGTTCCAACA
>CAJBLA010000182.1 GCA_903953815.1 uncultured Bacteroidota bacterium
CAAAGTGCAAATGCTTACGAAAAACAAGTAGACCGACTATTAAGCTCCCCGCATTATGGTGAAAAAATGGCGACCCAATGGTTGGACCTAGCGCGCTTCGCTGATTCCTACGGTTACACCGTGGATAGAACCAGGGATATGTCGGTATATCGCGATTGGGTTATTGGTGCTTTTAATGAAAACATGTCTTATAAAAATTTCATCCATTATCAACTAGCGGGTGATTTAATGCCTTCGCCTACCAAGGATATGATTATTGCAACCGCGTTTAATCGCAATCATCCACAAAATATGGAGGGTGGTATAATAGAAGAAGAATTCCAAACAGAATATGTGATGGATCGTACCAATACTTTTGGAGAAGCATTTTTATCCATATCGGTAGGTTGTGCAAGATGTCATGATCATAAATATGATCCAGTTTCACAGGAAAATTATTATCAGCTGTATAGTTTTTTTAATAATGTACGCGAGGCGGGACAGATCTCTTGGAATGATGATATGCCAACACCGACATTAATGCTTCCTACGGCAGCACAAGAAAAAACTATTCAATATATTAATTCATTGGTTAAGGAAAAGGAAGCGCAATTAAAATTGAGCTATGAAAATACATCTAGTGCATTTAATGAATGGATACAACAGGAAAAATATAAAACAATTTCGAGCAAGGGTATACCCACTGAAAATTTACAAGGCTTATATAGTTTTGAAGATTCATTAAAAAATAGTGTCAACAATAGTAAAACTGCCGCCTTACGTCGCGACGGAGATAGCAAAAGTGAACCCCTTATTTTTGAAAAAAACGGGAATGGACAAGGTTTATATTTAAATGGCGACGCCTATTTGGATTTAAAAGAGGTGGGCGTTTTTAGAAAATCGGATCCGTTTACTATTGGGCTATGGATGAACATTTCCAAGGAAATGAAGGAGGGTGTTATATTTCATAAAAGTAATATGGAAAGGTTGTATAATTTCAAAGGTTACAATGTTTACTTAAAAAACAATCGACTTGAAATGACGATGGCACATACGGCGCCATCCAATGCCATTACAAAAGTTTCACTAACCGACGTGCCTCGTAACCAATGGATACAACTCACTATGACCTATGATGGTTCAGCGACAGCAAAAGGTTTGAATTTATTTATAGACGGATCTCCATTAAAAATGGAAACACAGATTGATCAATTATATAAAGACATTGTATTTTTTTCAAAGGACGAACCGGGATTGCAAATAGGTGGTTGGGGCCGAGGTTTTGGAATGAAGGGCGGCAAAATAGATGACATTAGTGTATATAACCGAGCGCTAACTCCTTTTGAAATAAAAGTATTGGCAAAAAAATCGAATTGGGATTTAATTACAAAAAAAACAAGGACCGAATTAAGCACAGAGGATATTTCCCTGTTAAATGATTATTATAAATCAGTAGTGGATGTGGATATTAAAAATGCAAATATTGCACTACAAACACAAAGAAAATTATTATCAGATTCAACCGAGCATATCAAAGAATTAATGGTGATGCAAGAAATGCCACAGCCTAAAAAAACCTTTTTGTTAAACAGGGGACAATATGATGCGCCAACAAAACAAGTTTTTCCAAACACACCAGAAAAAATATTACCCTTCTCTAGTCAACTTCCAAAAAATAGATATGGCTTAGCACAGTGGTTAACCGATGCGCGTAATCCGCTAACAGCAAGGGTTGCTATCAATCATTTATGGCAAAACTTTTTTGGCAAAGGCCTGGTGAAAACAGCAGAGGATTTTGGTAACCAGGGTGAAATGCCTAGTCATTTAAATTTATTAGATTGGTTGGCGATTGAATTGCGAGATAACAACTGGGATATTAAAAAAATAAACAAGTTGATTGTAATGTCTGCAACTTATCTGCAGGATTCAAAAGCAAGTGGCATGCTTATGGAAAAAGATCCAGAAAATAAATTATTAGCAAGGGGCCCCTCTATTCGCTTATCCGCTGAAATGATTCGAGACAATGCTTTAGTTGCGAGTGGTTTA
>CAJBLA010000183.1 GCA_903953815.1 uncultured Bacteroidota bacterium
AAATTTTAATTAATTCCAAATATAAATAAATGGAAAAGCAAACAAATGCAGTTGGTCGTCGTAAGGAAGCAGTAACACGCGTCTTTGTTAGTAAGGGTAGTGGAAAAATTACCGTGAACGATAAAGATTATAAAGCTTACTTCCCATTAGTGTATTTACAAAATCAAGTAGAAGCGCCTTTAAAAACTACTGATTTAATGGGTAAATACGATATCGTAATCAACGCACAAGGCGGTGGTTTTAAAGGACAAGCAGAAGCAGCCAAATTAGGTATTGCTCGTGTATTAATTGAATTGAATCCTGAATTACGTCCTGCGTTAAAAGCAGCTGGACAATTAACGCGTGACCCACGTAGTGTTGAGCGTAAGAAATTCGGACATAAGAAAGCACGTCGTAGCTTCCAGTTCAGTAAACGTTAATCGAACAATTTTAACATTAATTCATTATTACAACTTATACAAATGGAAAATAATACTTCACTTCAACAGCAACTTTTGGAAGCTGGCGTACACTTTGGTCACCTTAAAAAGAAGTGGAACCCTAAAATGTTACCTTACATTTTCGCTGAGAAAAAAGGTATACATATCATCGATTTAAATAAAACAGTAGATCATTTACAAGAAACTGCAGCTGCGTTAAAGCAAATTGCAAAGAGCGGTAAAAAAATCATGTTTGTTGCCACTAAAAAGCAAGCGAAAGAAATCGTGAGTGAGTGTGCTAAAAAAGTAAACATGCCTTACGCTACAGAGCGTTGGTTGGGTGGTATGTTGACTAACTTTAACACTGTTCGTAAAAGCGTTAAGAAAATGCAGAGCATTGAAAAAATGTTGAACGACGGTAGCGCTGATAGCTTAACTAAAAAAGAGCGTTTGACTTTAGGTCGTGATAAAGATAAAATGGAAAAAGTATTAGGTGGTATCGCTCAATTGGGTCGTTTACCAGCAGCTTTATTCTTAGTTGATATCGGACATGAGCATATTGCATTAGCGGAAGCTAAGCGTTTAGGAATTCAAACTTTTGGAATGGTGGATACGAACTGTGATCCAAACAAAGTTGATTTTTCTATCCCTGCAAATGATGATGCAACAAAATCAATTGCAATTATTACCAACTATATCACTGCAGCTATTGCGGAAGGTTTAGCTGAGCGTCAAGCTTCTAAAGATGACGATAGCGAAACAGAAGATGGCAACAATGAAAACGAAGCGAAAGCAAAACGTATGGAAGCGGAAGCGAATGCAGAAGGTGGAAGAGGTAAGCGTGGTGCAGGAGCTGCTCCAACAGCACCAGGTGCGCCTAAGCGTCGTATTCAAAGTACACGTCGCCCAGCAGGTAAATAAATAATTATCCAATTGGGTTATTGGTGTCCTTGGGATACTAATGACCCAATTGTTTTTAATCGATAGCATGCTGCTATCAAAAATTAATAATACACGTATTTAAAAATATAATTTATGAGCGCTATAACAGCACAAGACATTAACAAATTACGTCAAGCTACCGGTGCCGGTATGATGGATTGCCGTAAAGCTTTGACAGAAACAAATAATGACTTTGAAGCAGCCATTGATTGGTTACGTAAGCAAGGACAAAAAGTTGCTGCAAAGCGTAGCGATCGTGAAGCAAAAGAAGGTGTAATTATTGCACAAACTTCTGCGGATCACAAAACAGGTTTTGTTGTTTGTATTTCTTGTGAAACAGATTTCGTTTCTAAGAATGCTGAATTCGTTGCATTTGCGCAAAGCATTGCTGACGCTGCAGTTGCGAACAATGTTAAATCTGCGGAAGAATTAAATGAAGTAAGTGTGAATGGTACAAAAGTATCAGACATGATCAATGATAAGTTAGCTTCTATTGGTGAAAAAATTGGTGTTGCTAAATTTGAAAGAGTGGATGCTCCTTTTGTAGCTTCTTATATTCATGGTTCTTACAGAATGGGTGTATTGGTAGGATTATCTGCCGATGCTGCTGAGTTAGGTAAAGATCTTGCGATGCAAATTGCTGCGATGAATCCAGTGGCAGTTGACGCTGATTCAGTTCCGGCGGAAACTGTAACTCGTGAGCGTGCAATCATCATTGATACCATGAAGGAAGATCCTAAAATGGCTGGTAAACCAGAAGAAATGATTGCTAAAATTGCCGAAGGTAAAATTGCAGCTTTCTTTAAAGAACAAACTTTATTAGCGCAGTCTTTCGTAAAAGACGGTTCTAAAACAGTGGGTGACCACGTTAAGAGCGTAGGTGCTGACCTTAAGGTTACCGAGTTCAAGCGTGTAGCATTGGGATAGTAATAACTAACTAGAATAATAGTATAAAAAGGGTCCTCCGATGTATCGGAGGACCCTTTTTTGTTGCTTTAAAATTCTTATCTTGCAATTAAAACAACATCTACTATGCTGCCAAAATACAAACGCGTATTATTAAAATTATCAGGGGAAGCATTATTAGGAGCACAAAGAAATGGAGATCCATTTGATCCTAAGATTATTGAGCAATATGCCAACGAAATCAAACAAGTCACCGACTTGGGTGTGCAAGTAGCTATCGTGATTGGCGGTGGTAATATTTATCGTGGGATGAATGAAGCGGATAGTGGTATTGAGCGTGCGCATGGTGATTATATGGGGATGTTGGCTACGATGATTAATGCCATGGCGATACAAGCCATGCTTGAAAAGATAGGGGTGTATACAAGATTGCAATCAGCGATTAATATGGAGCAAGTAGCAGAGCCTTACATTCGTCGCAAAGCATTGCGTCATTTGGAAAAAGGACGTGTAGTTATATTTGGCGCTGGAACAGGTAATCCTTATTTCACTACAGATACGGCAGGTTCACTTCGTGCTATTGAAATGAAAGCGGATGTTATATTAAAAGGAACGCGCGTGGATGGGGTATATGATAGTGATCCAGAAAAAAATCCAAACGCTGTTAAATTTGATAAAATTAGCTTCCAAGATTGCATATCAAAAAATTTAAAGGTGATGGACATGACTGCCTTTACCTTATGTATGGAAAACAAATTACCAATTATCATTTTTGATATGAACCAACCAGGAAATTTATTAAGAGTCGTGCAAGGGGCCGAGGTAGGTACTTTAGTTGGATAGAAGGCTTCTCGCCACTTGTGTAATATATTTTGAGACGAAGCAGGGTGTAGTTAATTTTATTATATGCAAAAATCAGGATTGAGAATTATAGTTATTAGCCTATTTTTTTTAGCAGCATTAAGTAATAATGGGGTTGCACAGAAAACTTTAAGCTTAAACGAAGCCATACAAACTGCTTTAAAAAACAGTTATGATATTCAATTGGTAGAAAATAATTTAGCGATTGCTAAAAACAATAATAATATTGGCGTTGCAGGGGGCTTACCCACCATTACCAATACCAGCACCAACAACAATACATTAACTACGATTAATCAAACCTTCCCGGATGCAAATCGTAACACTTCAAGAAACGGTGTTGACGGAAGTACTTTAAATAGCGGTATTAATGCTACGATGGTATTATTCAATGGCTATAGAGTGCAGGCTACCAAAAATCGATTGGAAAGTTTGGAGCGTCAAAACAAATCCTTACTTGAATCACAATTGTTGAATACCATTTCAACAGTGATGCAACAATATTATAACGTTGTTCGGCAACAAGCATTTTTAAAAACCATTCAAAAATCTATTGAGACCTCCAAGCAAAGATTAGACATTGTTGAAACACGTCAAAAAATTGGTGTTGCTAATGAGGCTGATTTTTTACAATCTAATTTGGATTTAAATGCTTTAATACAAGCAGAACAAAATCAATTATTAATTATTGATCAAGCCAAAGCCGATTTATTAAATACGATTGTAATGCCAAATACCAATAGCGTTATTATCAATGATAGCATTAAAGTAGATGATCAATTAGTATTGTCGGCAGTGGAAGCAAAAATGAAGGAGCATCCTTTATTGCAATCCGCACAACAGTTGGTTAATGTGAATCAGTTTTTGGAAAAAGAAACTAAAACTTTAACCTATCCAACACTAAGAGCGACTACTGGATACAATTACAATAGCAATAAGTCAGCAGCAGGTTTTATATTATTGAATGAAAGTTATGGTCCATTTTTGGGGCTAAATTTAAGCATCCCTATTTATACGGGTGGTGTGAATAAGCGTGCCATCAAAAATGCGGAAATCAATACCAAGACTGCAAAAATACAATTACAAAATACAGAACAGGATTTGACCACTGAATTATTTAAAACGTATCAGAGTTATAAAAACAGTTTAAAGCAAACGCCGATTGAAATACAAAATTTTGAAATGTCACAATCCTTATTGGATTTAGTGATGCAAAAATATAAGTTAGGCCAAGCCACAATGGTGGATGTAAAGCAAGCCCAACAAAGCTTTGAAACAGCTGGATTTAGATTGGTGAGTTTACGTTTCAATGCAAAAATTGCTGAAATCGAATTAAAGCGATTATCTAATCAATTGAATTTTTAATTTTCTATTAAGTATGCAATCTAAGCTTCCCAATATTGGCACTAGTATTTTTACGGTTATGAGCCAATTGGCGGCAAAGCATAATGCAATAAATTTAGGACAGGGGTTCCCCGATTTTCCA
>CAJBLA010000184.1 GCA_903953815.1 uncultured Bacteroidota bacterium
CGTAGGTAAAAATGCCAATACCGCAGAGTACGCACCATCCATACCGCCCACCAAATGATTTAAATGTCCATTTTTATGGAGTACGTAAGCCGCAATACCCGGCAACATTACAATGACAGGCATTAATAATTTTAATAAAGCTGCAAATAATATTCCTTTACGTGCAGTAGGTAAATCAGCACCTAGCGCACGTTGAGTAATATATTGATTACATCCCCAATAATTTATATTCAAAATCCATTGGCCTGCTGCATACATCGCAATACCTGGAAGAATCATATACTTATCAATATATTCCTGCGAGGAGGTCGCATTAGGCTTGTCCATGACCATATGAAAATGTTCGGGTGCTTGTTGCATTAATGTAGTAAATCCAGAAATGATTCCGCCACCCATGCCAAACTTTTCACTCACCATGGATAATGCCATATAGGTAGTGGCCAATCCGCCAATAATTAAAACGGTTACTTGTATCACATCTGTATATCCGATTACTTTCATTCCGCCCAAGGTAATAAACACGGCGAAGATGGCTAAGCAAACAATAATTTCATGTAAATGATTTTGACCCGGCAATAATCCATTGATGGCGATGGCACCTAAATATAAAATAGAAGTTAAATTCACAAACACATATAAAAACAACCAAAAAATGGCCATGATTAAAGACACCGTTTCATTGTACCTCATTTGTAAAAACTGAGGCATGGTGTAAATTTTATTTTTTAAATAAATAGGCATAAACCATACCGCAATAATCACTAATCCCAATGCGGCTATCCACTCATAGGCGGATACGGCAATACCTACAAAATATCCATTACCACTCATGCCGATGAATTGCTCCGCTGATATATTAGAGGCAATAAGTGATGCACCAATCGCCCACCAGGTTAAAGATCCTTCCGCTAAAAAGAATGCTTTTGAATCTTGTTCTTTGGTTTGTCTTTTTTTATAAATGTAATACCCATAAGATAGGATTAAAACAAAGTAGACAAGAAATACAATGTAATCTAAGGTGCTTAATTGATAATTCATACGTAATCGATTGGCTTGGTTTTGGTTATTTTGTTGCGAACTTATAAACAGTCGTATGCGTATAAGTTTCACCTGGCTTTAATAAAGTAGTTGGAAATTTTGATTGGTTAGGCGCATCAGGGAAATGTTGTGTTTCCAAGGTTAATGCACCATGCTTAATATATTGAATACCCTTTTTAGTGTGTATTAAAGTACCATCTAAAAAATTACCAGAATAAAATTGTAAACCAGGCTCCGTCGTTAATACCGTTAAACTGCGCCCGGTCAAAGGATCATATACATTAGCCACTTCTTGTAAACCTTCCGCTTTATTTAATATCCAATTATGATCATATCCACCTACTACTTTATCAAGGTCATCTCCAATACGCTTGGCTTGTGTAAAATCCATTGGCGTGCCTTTCACATCCAATGATTCACCTGTAGGAATAAGTACGGTATCCACAGGGGTATATTGATTCGCATTTATTTGCAAAACATGATCCTTAATCGTTAGTGACTTTCCAGCAGACAAATTAAAATATGCGTGGTTTGTTAAATTTATTACGGTGGTTTTATCTGTGGTGGCAGTATAATCTATTTTAATTCCATTATCCACCGTTAAGGTATACACCACCTGTACTTTTAAATTTCCTGGATAACCTTCCTCTCCGTCCTTGCTTTCATAATTTAATTGAAGACTACTATCCCCCGCTAATGGTGTGGCCGTCCATACTACTTTATCAAACCCTTTCAATCCGCCATGCAATGATTGTCCATTATTATTCAATGCAGCATGATATACAACGCCATCCACTTTATAAGTTCCTTTGGCAATACGATTGGCAAAGCGACCAATTAATGCACCAAAATAGGGATTAGTTGTTTGTATAAATCCACTTAAGGAATCATACCCAGTTAATACATCCCCCCAACTACTGTCCTTTGCTTGTGTGATAATTTTTGTAAGTGCCCCACCATAATTAATAATGCCTACTTGCATGCCATGCGCGTTGGTGAATGTGTATTCCGTAATAGGTTGACCCTCAAATTCACCATAAGCTTGGGTGGTCAACTTAACAGTAGTATCCATAGTATTTGTATTATTGGAGGAACATGCTTGATTGAAAAATGAAATCACAAGCATTAAAATAAAACCTTGTAGTACTTTTTTTGACATAAAATATTTAAATTAACTATTAAGTAAGATGGGGCTATTTTTAATACCCTCTGTAATATAATTATTTTATGTGAGTTCCTTGGGCAATTTTTACTTGATGCACTTTTAAGGTATGTGCTGTTTGTTGTGCGTAAATATCAGCAACCGTATCAATGATTGCTTGCACTTCAGATTTTTTAATAATATTAATGGTACAACCCCCAAACCCACCACCCATCATCCTTGCGCCTAATACATGGGGATTATCCTTGACCGCATTGACTAAAATGTCCAATTCCGGGCAACTCACTTCATATAATTTAGATAAGCCTTCGTGTGTATCATACATCTTTTGTCCAAAGGCCTTGATATCTCCTGCCAATAAATCCTTTACTGCTAATTGCACGCGATCAATTTCATCCACCACATATTTACAGCGGTTATATACTTTAGTGCCAATTAAGGTTGCCTCTGTTTTTAATAGTTCATCCACTTGTTGCTTATTAGCATCACGTAAAGTTTTAATCGACGGGTATTTTTTCTGCAATATGCCAACACCCTGTTCGCATTCCAATCGTCGTGTATTGTATTCGGAAGAAGCTAATGCGTGTTTGATTTGTGTATCAAATAAAACAATTTGATACTCCTTTAAATCTAAAGGATAATAATGGTGTTGTAAGCTTCCACAATCCAATAACATTACTTGATTACTTTTTCCATGTAAACTAGCAAACATATCCATGATGCCACATTTAACACCTGCAAATTCATGCTCCGATTGCTGTGTCATTAACGCCATTTGCATGGTACTTAAACCCAGCTGATACATTTCATTCAATGCAAAAATTACAGCACACTCCACCGCTGCCGAGCTTGATAAGCCAGCACCAATAGGGATATCGCCTTGTATACAAATATCAAAACCTTTTTCAAGATCAAGCGCTGCAGAATTATTAGATGCGGTTGCAGAATACTTTTGTACCTGTGCGACCACGCCAATGATATAATTCACCCAACTTGTTGCATGTGGTTGAATACCAACAGCAGGTACAATTACGCTTTCCTGTAAATCAATCGCATGCATGTGTATTGCGCCATCCGTTCGTTTTGCGATGGCTACTTGTACACTTTTATCAATAGCCGCGGGTAATACAAAACCATTGTTATAGTCCGTGTGTTCGCCAATTAAATTAATGCGACCGGGTGATTGCACGACTAAGGAAGCAGAAGTATTAAATAACTGTTGAAAGGACACACGTATATCTTGCATTCCTAATTAAATATTAATTGTTGGATTTAAAGTTAATGAACCTTTTGCAAACAAGCTGCAGCGGTATCTAATGTTTCCTTGACTTTAGCGAAACACAAACGAATCACTTTATGATCGGTGGACTTTTGATAAAAAGCAGACATCGGAACAACAGCAATACCATAGTCCTTGACCAATCTTTCTGCAAATACGGTATCCGGTTCATCTGAAATTGTATCATAACGATAACTTTCAAAATAAGAGCCTGAAGAAGGTAAGCGCACAAATTTAGTATTGTCCAATAAGCCCCTTAAGTAATCTCTTTTTTCTTGGTACATGGCACCAATAGATAAATAGGCTTCCTTATTGGTCATATACTCCGCTATCGCTATTTGTTTGGGTGTATCACATCCAAAGGCATTAAACTGATGCACTTTGCGATATTCCTTCATGATATTTTCAGGAGCAATACAATAACCTAATTTCCAACCGGTACAATGGTAGGTTTTGCCAAAAGAAAAACAAACAAAAGTGCGCGCAAATAAATCAGGATATTTCATCACTGTTTCATGTTGCTTATTATCATAAATCAAATGCTCGTATACTTCATCGCTGATGAGATACAAATTATTTGAAAGCACTATTTCTTGTAATATTAAAATATCATCTTTGGTAAATACACGCCCCGTAGGATTATGCGGTGTGTTTACTAGTATCGCTTTTGTTTTGGGCGTAATCGCTGCCTTCACTTTATCCCATGGAATAGTATAATCAGGAAATTCTAATTCAATAGGCACCACAATACCTCCGTTAAAAACAATATTAGGGATATAACTATCATAGGCAGGTTCAAAAATAATCACCTCATCGCCTGGTTGTATAATGGTAGAAAAAGCGCAAAAAATAGAGTAGGTACCGCCCGGCGTAATGGTAATATTAGTTTCGGGATTAATATTTACATCATATAAATATTTTATTTTCTCCGCCAATCTTTCACGTAATAATGGAACACCATTGGTGTGTGCATATTGATTACCGCCCGATTGCATAGCTTTATTTACACACTCAATCAACTCCGCACTCATTGGAAAATCGGGGAACCCCTGTCCTAAATTTATTGCATTATGCTTTGCCGCCAATTGGCTCATAACCGTAAAAATACTAGTGCCAATATTGGGAAGCTTTGATTGC
>CAJBLA010000185.1 GCA_903953815.1 uncultured Bacteroidota bacterium
ATGCCATTGATTCGCAACTCCTTTATTTAAACTATCAAATTCAAAATCCCACTGGCCATTTAAGTTGATCCAATTGGCACGTTCAAAATCGGGCCTTGGATGTTCAGGCAAAGGAATTGTTTGCGCAAGCGCACCCATTGTAAAAAAACAGGTGACTAGCAGCAAACCAATAAATTGTCTTGTATTTCGAATACAATGATAGATAGAATTTGATCGCATAAAAATTAGTTATTTGTTGAAAAGCAATTTAGAATTTTGGAAATTTATATCCGTTATGATAAGTTGGTTTGATTAATTTATTTGCCAATGAATTATCAAACTTTGAATTGATTGCATCCCAATGAATACGATCACCTACTCTTAAAGATAAGTTACCCATATGTGCACTTAATGCTACATTAGAACCCACTTCAATGGGACAAGCTAGTTGATCAAGTTTACCCGATTTAATTACATCAATAAAATTTTGTGCATGATAGTCTAAGCCAATATTTGATTTTTTAATTAAAGGGACTGCTTCTATTTTAGTTTTATCTGGTATTACTTCCCATCCACCTCTGTTAACCACTAAGGTTCCATTCTCACCAATAAATGCGATACCATGCCCACGTCCATATTCACCACTTCCAGTGCCCATATAATGCTCCCAAGTGTTGGAGAAATTTCCAAAATCATAAGTTACATTGATATAATCTGGGGTTTCTCTAACATCATTAACTAGAATTCTTTTACCACCTACAGCGGAAACTGATTTGGGCTCTGTTACATTCATTCCCCAAAGCACAATATCAATTAAATGTACGCCCCAATCGGTCATTAATCCACCCCCATAATCCCAAAACCACCTAAAGTCATAATGAAAACGTCTTAAATTAAAAGGGCGCGTTTGTGCAGGGCCCAACCACATCGCATAATCAACACCTGCTGGTACAGGACTATCCGGAACTGGTGTTAAAGGATCAGTACCACGATACATCCAGCATTTGGTGTTTACAATTTTTCCTAATTTACCAGATTGCACATAAGCGACCGCATCCTGAAAATGTTTTTCACTTCGCTGCCATTGATTCACTTGAACTACTTTACCAGATTTTTGCGTTGCATACACCATGGCACGCGCTTCCAAAATAGAGTTCGCAATAGGTTTTTCACAATACACATGCTTCCCAGCGGATAATGCATCCGTTAGTTGCAAACAATGCCAATGATCTGGTGTTGCAATTAATACCGCATCTATATCTTTATTTTCAAGTAATTTTCTATAATCTTTATAAACAAGCAAATTATTGGCACCTAATTTTGCTAAATCATCTTTGCGTTTATTGATTTGTTCATCATCAATATCACAAATGGCCAACACATTTACATCTTTAATTTTTAAAAAGGCACGAATATTATTGAAACCTTGATTTTTTAAACCAATCAATCCAATATTGATTTTATCATTGGCGCCTACTTTATTTCTCATTTTAGCATAGATGTCAGAAGGGAAAAATTCCATCAATCCTAAACCGGCTAGTGTAGCGGATGAATTTTTTATAAAAGATCTTCGAGAATTATTCATAAAAATTTATTTAATCTATTTTTCTAATTTTAATATTCTTATAAGAAACGTCATCACCATGATCTTGTAATAAAATTGGCGATACTTTTACTTTTGCAAAATCAGGATTTTTAGCAAACTTACTTTTAGCGATCGCTTCCAAATAGGCAGGGCCATCTTTTGTATATTCTAATACCTTAAATCCGTTCAACCAATGCTCAACCACATTATTTGAATGAACTATAATTTTTCCTTGATTCCACAAACCAATTTTTTGCTGAAATCTTGGATCTAATTTTTTGGCAGTAATAATATCATATAAACTACTTAAAGTTCTATTTCCATTAATGCCTAATTTTGCATCTGGATGTTTTTCATTATCTAATATTTGATATTCTAAACCCAAACCTGATCTTTGTGTTTTATACGGCGTAGTTACAAAATATTTAACCCCCGAATTTGCGCCTTCGCTTAATTTAAAATCAAAATTTAATTCATAGCTAGTAAAAGTTTTCGCTGTTAACAAATCGCCATGTTTCACTTTTGAAGCAGTATCACTTTTCATTATACTTAATATACCATCATTAACTACCCAACCTGATGCTGGAGGCGCATCCTCTCCTACCATTTTCCAACCTTCTAAAATTTTGCCATTAAATAATAAGGAAAAACCTTGCGCCACTTCTTGTGGAGATAAGGTGTTTAATGTATAGTTAGCCACTGGTGTAGTGTTGTCCAATGGACGCGG
>CAJBLA010000186.1 GCA_903953815.1 uncultured Bacteroidota bacterium
AAATGCTGCTGATTCTAGCAAGTATACCAAACAATCTTATACCGATGCTGCATTATTGACAAAGTTTAATGTGGCTGATACAAGTAAATACTCCAAACAAGTTTATACCGATTCGTCACTGATTACAAAATTAAAGTTATCTGACACTGCTAGTATGTTAAGCAATCGCATAGGTAAGGATACGCTTAATTTATCAGCAAGAATTAACGCAAAAGCGAATTTAATTGCACCAATTTTTGTTACTCCTGCATTAGGGACCCCTAGTTCAGGAATTGCAACAAATTTAACAGGCTTGCCTTTGTCAACTGGGGTTTCGGGGTTATTAAACATTGTAAATGGAGGAACAGGTGCAACAAATGCTGCAGCAGCAAGAGCTAATTTGGGATTAGTTATTGGGACAGATGTTCTGGCTCAAAGAACTTTTGGAACTGCAGCATCTAATAACACAAATGATTTTGAACCTGCTATTGCAACAGGAGCAGCCAATAAATTCTGGAGAGGTGATAAAACTTGGCAAGCCTTACCTAGTATGATTAGTTTAAATGGAATTAGAGATTCTTTACAAACTTTAGCTATTTCAAACGCTGGTATTATTCCATCCATTATCTCAACAGCATCAATACATACAATCAATATACCGCTCGCTTCAAATTCATTAGTAACTGCGGGATTGCTATCAAAGTCAGATTTTGATCAGTTTTATAATAAGTCTGATTTTAGTGGAAATTATAATGACCTCTCAAATAAGCCTGTTATTCCAGAGGCTCAATTACAATCTAATTGGGATCAGTCTGATAATGCAAAGTTAGATTTTATAAAAAATAAACCAAGCCTTGCACCAATTGCAATAACTGGTAGTTATTCGGATTTATTAAATAGTCCAACAATAACCGATTTGAATGGAGTAGCTGCTAATAGAAATTTAACAATCAATGGAGTGACTCAAGATTTATCGAAAGACAGGAATTGGAATGTTGACCTAAGCACAACAGGGATAGATCTTTCAAAGAATATTATTACAGGGGTCTTGCCAGTTAATAATGGAGGTACTGGTAGTAGTACCGTTAATTTTGTTGACTTTACAAGTAACCAAACAGTTGGGGGAGATAAAAAATTTACAAATACTATTTCAGTTGGAACGGCTACACCCGAATTAACTGCAATTGTTGATATCAATTCTACTTCAAAAGGATTTCTTCCCCCAAGGATGACTACCGCACAAAGAGATGCCATTGTAAATCCTGCTATTGGGTTAACCATTTTTAATACAGAAACCAATTGTTTGGAGTGGTGGATTGGTTCGATTTGGTATAATGCTTGTGGAAATACATCGGTATCTACAACGACAAATGGTACTGCGAACATTACAATTGTTAGTTGTACTATTAGTAGCACTGCAATGGGTGTAACCGGAGGCTCTTATAATATTGGCGAAACAATTAATCCTTACATGTCATGGCAAGTAATTAGGGTTAAAGTGAACAAAATTGGGACGTATAATTTTACCACTACAGTGAATGGCATTACTTTTTCAAAGCTCGATCAGTTTTATGAATCTGACCGTTTGGCAAGTATTACTGGTTATAAAGATGTGTATCTTTCTGCTACTGGTGCTGCAATAAATGCAGGTACTTACACATACAAATTAGCAACAAGTCCTAGTTGTGAATTTACGGCTAATGTAAACGCTACTTCTTCTAATGGTTCTTCTGTAATTTCTAGTTGGGGGGCTTCCACCACTTCAACTGGAAACTTGATGACTGATAAGTTAATTAGCGAGGGTGAAGTCACACAAACTTTGACTGCAGCAGTAGGTACAATAGGTACATATAAAATTCTAACTTCTAATAATGGCATTACATTTACAGCCGCTGGTACTTTCTCTTCCACTGGTAATAATGAGGTGGTATTAACTGCTTCTGGTACGCCAATAAATGCGGGAACATTTACATTTACAACCAATACCGATCCTGCTAAATCATTTACACGGAATTTCTTGTCTAGTACATCTAATGGTACTGCGGTTATTGCTGGCTTTACTACAGGTGCAGCAGTTGGAAATTTATATATCAATAATTTACTTGGTGTTGTTTCACAAACTATTATTGCAAATGTAACAACAGCAGGAACTTATTCGTTTACAACTTCATTAAATGGAGTAACCTTTGCTGCATCTGGTACGCTTGCAGGCACGGGAAGTCAAAATATAATTTTACAAGCAACCGGTACTCCAACTGTCGAGGGAAATAATAGCTATTCTTTAAATTCAAGTATACCTTATTCATTTATAAGACAAACACTATCAAGTCCAAGTTCAAATGGTTCGAGTGTTGTGACTAGCTGGTCATGTGCTACAGATACATCGGGAGCGTTATACTTAGGT
>CAJBLA010000187.1 GCA_903953815.1 uncultured Bacteroidota bacterium
ACTGTTACCCAGTCATTATAAGTAAATTTTACTTTGCTATTACTGTAACTAACACATTTTGAGGTAATTATGAAAAAGGGGGTTTCTATATTAATTTTATTTCCATATTCAAATTTTTCGGAATATAACGTGCTATCGGAAATGTCTATACAAGTACTAATATTATATTTCTTTTTTATTGCATCCGCTAAATATTGTTCATCGCCCTTATCACATTTATAAGATAATTTTCCAATTGATAATAATTGATTGTAAGTACTAAAAAATTTATATGACTCCCAGGTCTCCCCATTTAAAAAATATAAAAAATTAAAGTTATCTCCAATTCTAGAATATGGTCTTAACTCTTTTCTATCATTACGAACAATTGCATGCGTTTGTACATATTCTTCAATTAATTTGACAAAATTTAATATAATTTTTTGTGATTCTTTACTTCTTAAATATTTATAACATGTTTGTTCGTTTGACTGTAGAAATATTGGGAGATAGTCTAGATTATTTTTTTTAAAATCAGGAAGCTCGGTTTGTTTGATACCTATTTGATTTATTAAATCAATTAAAACATTTAATATTGAATTATAATTTTTATTTAAAACGAATTCACAATTAATTTTAATTAAAAAATTATCAGAATTTGAAGCTTTAACAGGGTCACTAGTTATAATGGAATAATCAAACAAGGTGGGTATTTCTTTTTTAAATGTTTCTAAAAAACTATTTAAAACTTTTATTTCGTTTTCTTTATTTTTTAATTTAGTTGCCAAAATATCGGAAAACATGCTACCCTGTATATATGAATCTACCCCAATTGATTTACAAAAAGCAACTAAATTTTGTAAATTTGTTGTGACTTTTATTGTAATTATATAGCCATTTTCGGTTTTATCAGTTTTTAATATTTCATAATTCGTTATTTGCCCATTAGTAATGCTTATTACATTATTCATTACTATGCTATCATTTGAAATAACTGTTTTGGTAGAAATAAAAGTTCCAAATATTTGATCCATTGCATTTAGCTTAGCATTATACAATGCATCTACTTGATTAACACCGGTTCCAAAAGCTACAACAGTTTCTATCTGATTAGTTTGTGCCCTAATTGAACCAAGTCCTATAAAAAAAAAGAAGATAATTATAAAATATTTCATTTGACAAAATTATTTAAGTTGTACTATTTAATTACGAATGGAATACTTTGAAATGATTCGCTTATAGCGTTAGTAAATACATAATCTCGACTAATACCATTTTTAAGTTTTGCTGTCAATCTATTTGCCCAAAAGAAATCACCATTAGATTTTTCGTATAATCTTAATCCAATTGCAATTTCTTCTGAACCCGCAGTTACGAGTGTATTTTTTGTAAGTTCCATTGTAATATCTACAAACATAACCGCATCAACACCCAAAATAAAGCAAAGTGTATTTTTAGGGGTTTGTTTTAAAGTTTCGGTATTTAATAATCCCTTTTGATTTAATATTTTATTTGTTTCATCCGGATTTTGAATTGCAGCTGATAGTGATTTTTTTATTAAAAGCATAAAATATTTCTGCTGAACAATCATTGAAACAGTATCTAACCAATTTTGATACTTTTGTAAGAAATCAGGATCTATGTTTTTGGCAAAATAGGCTGAGCTTCCAGGAAGAATCGCAATCTTCTTTGTTCTTACTAAAATATCATATGTATCCTTTTTTTCAAAGCTTTCCCATAAAGATTCTTTTCCTATAGCATCTGCTTTGGGGGGATTAGGAAGTTTTTGGGCACTAAGTGAAATTGTTACAATAGATAATAAAATGGTAATTAGCTTTTTCATTTTGTTCATTGAAAATTTATTTTATTACAAATGGGAGACTAGCAAAAGAAGACATCCATGCTTTTTGGTATGCTGCTTCAACGGTGTTTTGATTGTTTACTTTCGCAGATGACCTATTTGCCCAAAAAATTTCTCCATTTGCTTTTTCATATAACCTTAAACCAATAGTAATTTCATCTGATGCAGCATCAATAAAACTTCCTCCCAACGCATTAGTACCGAGTGAATTAAGCGCAATTCTTGCCAATTTGGACTTCAAGTGCTCCATTGTAAGATCTACAAACATAACTGCATCAACACCCAATATTGCACAAATTGTGTTTTTTGGTGTTTTATGTAGTAATTCGGTGCTAGATAGTCCTTTTTGATTTAATATTCTATTTGTCTCTTCAATGTTTTGAATTATTGCCGATAATCTACAAGTTATTAATGTGTTATAATAACTTTTTTGCATTTCACTTGACGTCTTAGTTAAATCTGTCTCTAACGCTTTTGTCGTTTCAGCATCTATTTTTTTGGCAAAATAGGCTGAGGTTGCTGGCAGAATGGCAATTTTCTTTGTTCTTACCAATATATCATATGCATCTTTAGTTTCAAAACTTTCCCATAAAGATTCTTTTCCTATCGCATCTGCTTTGGGCGGATTTGGTAGTTTTTGGGCACTAAGTGAAATTGTTACAATCGATAATAAAATAGTTATTAGCTTTTTCATTTTGTTCATTAAAAATTTTAGAAAATCTTATTTATAGATTTAATAGGAATATTTATTTTATTACGAATGGAATACTTTGAAATGATTCTCCTGCAGCTTTATTAAATGCATCATTTGGATTATTTTGACTGTTAATTTTTGCTGATGATCTGTTTGCCCAAAAGAAATCACCATTTGCTTTTTCGTAGAGTCGTAATCCAATTGCAATTTCATCGGAAGCTGCATCAACAAATTTACTTAAGGAATTAAGGGCAGCTTGAGCCAGTGCAGATTTTAGATGTTCCATTGTAATGTCTACAAACATAACCGCGTCAACTCCTAAAATAAAACAAAGTGTATTTTTTGGTGTTTTATTTAAAGTTTCGGGGTTTGATAATCCCTTTTGATTTAATATTTTATTTGTTTCATCCGGATTTTGAATTGCAGCAGACAATGATTTTTTAATTAAACCATTAAAATATGATTTCTGAATATTAACTGAAATATTTGTTAACATATTTTGATATTTCTGTAGAGAATCTGCATTGATTTTTTTGGCAAAATAAGCCGAGCTCACAGGAAGAATTGCTATTTTCTTTGTTCTTACTAGTATGTCATATGTATCCTTTTTTTCAAAACTTTCCCATAAAGATTCTTTTCCTATCGCATCTGCTTTGGGCGGATTTGGTAGTTTTTGAGCACTAAGTGAAATTGTTACGATAGTTAATAAAATTGTAAATAGACGTTTCAT
>CAJBLA010000188.1 GCA_903953815.1 uncultured Bacteroidota bacterium
AAAACATCCTGTAAAAAATTAAAGGTATATTCTGTAGGCGAAAACACATCCTCAAAAACACCCCAGGTTTCCTGTACCTTTTTTTCACTTTCAAAAGTACTTAAAGCAGGATAGGCAGCAATAGCTGCACTCGCATGTCCTGGCATTTCAATTTCAGGTACGATATTTATAAATTTAGTGGCGGCATAACGCACTAAGTCCTTCAATTCTGCTTGCGTATAAAACCCACCATAACGTTGATTGGTATTGCCATCTCCAGGAAACTTACCAATAATGGTACCATTGCGATAGCCACCAACCTCTGTCAGCTTTGGATACTTTTTAATTTCAATCCGCCAACCTTGGTCATCCGTTAAATGCATATGCAAATTATTCATCTTTTGCATCGCCATAATATCTACTAGTTTTTTAACAAAGTCGATTGGGAAAAAATGTCTTGACACATCCAGCATCAATCCTCTATAGGATAAGGCGGGTGCATCCTCAATAAATACAGCGGGAATTAATTTGGTTTTTTTAAACTGTTCTGCTAATTGTAAAAATGTTTGAACACCATAAAAAATACCAATTGCGTTATTTCCTTTTAAAATAATTTTATTTGATGCGATACTTAGCGTATACCCTTCCTTATTCGTAATTGAATTATCTAAATAGATTTCAAATTTTGTTTTTCCAATGGGTGATGTTTTACGGTATTGATTTAGGTTTTCTTTCAATAATTGAATAGTGGGCGTTACCATCGGATCAGTTATGGCACTTGTAATTTCAATTGTAGTATTTAAATCAAATTGACCCTTGGTAGTGGTTTCCAATTTATTTGGATAGGGTAAAATATTAAAAACTTGTGCACTTACATTTTGTATATGAAATGATATTATCAAGCAAGCTAGTATACATTTTATTTTCATAAATTATTTATAACGATTTTGTAATTGGGTCAACATAAATATATTAATATCCCATTGTTTTGCAACAGGTTTATTTGAATAAGGATAACTTGGCATATAGGGTGCAGGGCCAAATTCAGTGGTAATGGTTAAGGCTGTCTTGTTTTTCTTATGCAATGCAACCACCTGATCCCACCATGAAAAATGTTTTTTTAACGCTTCTGCCCATTCAGGTGCCCGAGGGTCATTTACTTGTGGGCCTTCGGGATGTCCAACCCTGGCGTGTAAATGTTGGGTATGCGTAATGGCTGCCTGTAAAGCTTCCGCTTGATCCTCCAAATAAGATTCATGAACATTACAAAAATGAGAGGCATCCAAAGTAAGTTTCACATTTTTATTTGCCTTTACACAAGCTTGCACAACGGGCAAATTGTATAAAAACTTACCACGATGCGTTTCATGTGCAATCATTACACCGGTTTGTTTGCTGATATTTTCAGCAAGCTGAATGAGTTCCATATTTTTTTCAAAGCTGAAATAATCCTTCCCTGTTTGTGTATTAATTAATACAGGCTCAAAGGAAGCTAAATGATACAAGTGTTTTGTAAAATTAGCCTTATGTGTTTTAAAATCCTTTTCCAGGGATTGCCAATATTGTCCAATTAATTTAAGATCATACTTTTTTAATTTGACAAAAATATGGTCGCGCTCATCTTCGTCAAATGGAATATCCATTTCAACACCATCATATCCTGCATTTTTTACATTCTTACAAAAAGTATCAAAAGATTTTTGATTGCCCCAATGTGGGCAGTAATATGAGATATTATTACGCATAAGCATATTTTACTTTTTCAAGATTGTTTTTAAGAACTCTATACCGGCTGGATTCTCCTTAATTCTTCCTGCTAAACTAATGGTATTAACAATAAATTGCCCTTTACCATATTTGAATAATCCAGTGGCTAAATAACCAGCAGGATCCTCCCCAGCGAAATTACAAAGGCCGCTAGTGGCTAATGGTTTGAAATTAGGCGCTTTAATCACTGAATATAAAATAGGCTGAATATAATCCTTGGATTTATCATACCACATAAAAAAATCTTTCGGTTTTAATGTGGATGAGGCTAAAACTTCATTACTAATATTTGCAAAATAATAATTACCCATAATGGTAGATTGAATATTAAATTTATTGCTTTCAATTTCATAATCGCCATTAGGCCATTCATTTAATATTGCCTTACCGCCATTTTTAACAAAAGCATTAATTTCGGTTTTGTTTTTTTCATAATCTGCAGGGCCATCAACAATAACTACTTGCGCATTATTCATAACAGAAGCTATCGTATAACTAAAATCTGTGGCAATTTTCTTTGCTTTACTTTGTTCTGTACCCAATACATACAATTGTTGTGTTGATTTTTTGATCGCAGGGAAAATTTGTAATTCAAGTGTGTTGTGCTCAATACATATTCCCTTATCATTAAATACACCTAACTTAATATTTGCGGTTGTTCTTGTTAAAACATTAGGTACGATAAACTTAATAAACCCTTGGAATTGTGGCGCATTTGATAAAATATCCGCTTTCGCCGATTGTCTTACCACCGCTTTACCATTTATAAATACTTCGTATTGCACAGTATGATTTATTGGAATGCTATTTTGATCATTTGAAATCCAAGCCTCTAGTTTTGCAGTATCCCCAGCCGTGAATGAATTTCGGTCACTCCTAATGGAAGGTAATAAGGGCGCCAATGCATTACGATAACTGAAGAAGGCTTTTTTAGGTTGTCTATCCACATCCATAATTGCTTTCATCCAACCTGCAGGCCATGCATCAATGAATAAATGTACTGCTGCGGAAACATTGCGATAATCTCTTCTGAATGATTCAGCCACTAATTTCATAGCCCAGGCCTGAAACTCTTGACTTTCATTAATCCAATTTTCAAGACCTACTTGTGTGGGATACCACATGTAATGAAATGTATTGGTTTGTGATTTTGAAATTTTATTTGCGGTCCAAACCTTATTTTCAGTGTCATTTTGTGGTAGCCATGTTTTTGGATAATATTTTAACATGGTATTGAGTGGATCCAAACCTTCAGCACCAAATTCGCCACAACCATACAGCCAATTGGGTTTAATCAATTGCCAGTAGCCTTTATAAAATTTACCTAAATCTAAGGCATGCCCATTGTACCAAGTGTTATAACAATGCGCATCAGGAAGACCTGGACTTGGTGGATCGTAGTCGCCATCTCCTGCTTTTATGACCCTATCAGGATTAGATAATAAAACTGCTTGATCCATCGCAGCAAAAACTTTATAAATGGCCTCCGAATTATCAAAACTACGTTGCGGGCTACCTTCAGCATTAGGGAATCTTTCATTCATATAAGTAACCACTACCGTTGAAGGGTGAGATCGCACTAATCTTTCCATTTCCTCGGCTTGTTTCACTGCTTCTGTAAATTGATTCACCCTTAGTCCGCCAAATAATGGCAAATCAGTTTGATTCAGCATTCCTAATTTATCACAATAGTCATACACTTCCGATTGCACAGGACGTTGCGTGAATCTTAAAAAATTCATATTCGCCAGCTTTGCTAATAAAATATCATCGATGAGTTGGTTCCAATTTTTATTTTTTACATCATTTTGTTCAAACCCCATGGAGTTTGCACCCCTTAATCGAATCGGCTTCCCATTCAAAAACATTTTTCCTTTAGGAATATTCACCGTATCCATTTGAAAACTTCTCATCCCAAAATTCTTATTTACCCTATCTACTTCTCTATTATTAGCTTCCGATAATTTAATTTGTAAATTATACAACCAAGGCGTATTTGTTTCCCACCATTTAAATTCAGGAATACTTATTGGAATTTTGATATAATTTACCCCATACTGCATGGGTAATGATTTAGTTTGCCAATCAGTTGGTTTGACCAAATCCCCAATTCCTGGTATATGTGTTGTACTTGCCAAATAGTTTTTATTTTCAAACAGGGTTGCCTTAAAATTTTCACCATACAAAGACAAGTCAATTGAAATATTTTTTTGATTATTTTCAGTATTGAAAATTTCCAACCAAACCTCCGCCTTACTATCTTGTGTCATTGGACGAACAAAAACATCTGACACAAATAAAGTGGCTCTTGCTTCCAAATAACAATCCTGATAAATACCCATAGCTGGCGGGCAAATATGCCAACCTTCCATTGGTTCATCATAGCCTAATCCACCAGCAGCATAAATTTTATTGCCTACCGTATGTTCACCCTTGTCATCAACTGAACCAGTAGTAGTGGGCTCGTTGATTACTTTAACTAATAAAGTGTTTTTCCCTTTATGCGCATATTTAATTACATCAAATTCAAATGGTGCAAAAAAACCTTCATGCTTTCCGACAAAAACATTATTAAAATAGACCTCTGCTTTATAATCTACCCCCTTGAAACAAGTAAATAAACTACCCAAGCTTAACATATCCTCATTTAAAATAATCTCCTTAGTATAATAAGTAACAGCGTGCCCAACAGGTGGCCCATAATGAGGCATTTTTACTTCCTGCCATTGCCCTTTGCCTTCTAAAGTATTTTTAAAATTTTGTTGGTCATCGATCGTTTCAATACGCCAATTCATTGTTTCAATTGGCATTTGACGACGTAAGGATTTTTGGACTGGAGAAAAAGATTTTAAAAAACCCGCATAGTGTTTTTTGATTGAATCTAATTCGAATTGTAACTCTTCTTTAGTTGAGATTTGATGATTGTATTTAAATGCGTCACCTTGCATTAAACCACCAGGAAGTATTTTATTAGATAAAACAGGGGGAGGCGGCTCAATTAATAAATCTTTTTGAAGCTCGTACTTTTGTGCGCCAATTTTAGCAAACTGATCTGTTTGGGCTTTTAACGAGTTAAAACTTATAAGTGAAAGCGCAACAAAACAAAAATTAAAAAAATAAATTCTTGATTTAACAACCTTGCAATATTTATACATATAATGTGAAATTTGTAATTCTTTAAATAAAAATAGCCAACTATTACTACTTAAATTTAAGTAAATAATAGTTGGCTATTTTAAACGATTGAACTATTTATCCTAGTATCCAGGATTTTGAACCAACTTTGCACCAATATTTCTATCAATTTCGCTCTGCGGTATTGGTAATAAGTTATTTTTTGCAGACACCGTAGCGCTTTGAGTAGCACCACCATATTTTTTAACGCGATCAAATAGTAAACCTAATCTCATCAAGGTTAACATTCTAAATTCTTCACCATACAATTCTCTTACACGCTCATCCAAAATATAATTAATATCCATTTGATTCACGGTAGCTAATGGAGCTTTTGCACGCGCGCGGATCGTATTCACATCCGCCAAGGCACTTGCCTTATCACCTTTAGCAATATACGCTTCAGCCCTTAATAGTAAAGTTTCAGGTAACCTCATTACAAATTGGTCTTTTGTATAACCATAAATGAAATCGCCGGCAAAATGTTTGTCAGTTCCAAATTTTGTCCAGTTAGGATAACAATACCACATTGAATCTTCAGCAGCAGTTAAAAATGATTTAGGGATTAAATCGCCCTTTTTAAATGCAGGC
>CAJBLA010000189.1 GCA_903953815.1 uncultured Bacteroidota bacterium
AAAGGTGACATTTATTTTTTAGAAATTAATTTTACTTGTTCTGTTTTTTATGCGGAAGGGCTTGAAGGTTCTGCTGACTATATATTAATGCATGATGGTGCTGGCCAAAGAGGATTTTTAGAACGCATTATTATTGAAGGCCTGGCACGATATCAAAAAAAGGAGAAATTATTTGTCATCAAAGGAAATGCGATTTCAGGATACGGCATGTACGCGAAATATGATCTTCCAAAAAATACATTGTTATTTAAGGGGGAAGAAAAAGCACAACGCATTGTTACCAAAAAATATGTTGATGACCATTGGGATGAACGCGAAAAATTAAATTTTAGACGTTACGCTTATCCCATTGGAAAAGATGTTTATATTTTATGGGACCTTCAACCAGAAGCATGGTCGCCTCAAAATCATCATTGTGAAGCTAACTGCGCTTATGTTGGATTAAATGTTATCACGAATACAGCGGTAAAAAAAGGAGATGAGCTTACTTTAGATTATGCACAATTCTTAGACCACACCATGGAGCCCTTTAATTGCAATTGTGGTGCAAGTACTTGCAGAGGCTTAATTAAAGGGAATGTGCAATTTTCAGAGTAATATTTAAACCTTTTCCTTAAATTGGGTTATCAAATAATTAGATGCTTTATGAAAAAAATCAGTTTCGGCTTTATCGCAATTTGTATTTTTTGTTTTAATGCAAATGCACAAAACCCACCAAAAAAAGATAACGGCGGTATTACCCCTGAAAAATTAGAATCATGGTTGCCTGTTCCTATTATTACCCCGGGTAATACAAACGCAGATGCACCATCGGATGCAATCGTATTATTTAATGGTAAGGATTTATCTGCTTTTCAAAAAAAAGATGGTAGTCCGGCAAAATGGCAATTAGACCCAGAAGGAACTGTAACAGATGTTAAAGGGGCCGGTGATTTAATTACCAAAAAAGCATTTGGCAACTGTCAATTACATGTAGAATTTAGAACACCTTCGGTTGTAAAAAATAGTGGCCAATCAAGAGGCAATAGTGGTGTATATTTTATGGGTAAGTATGAAGTACAAGTTTTGGACTCTTACGATAATGTCACCTACTCTAATGGTCAAGCTGCTGCAGTTTATAAGCAATATGCACCTTTGGTGAATGCAAGTCGCAAACCAGGTGAGTGGCAAACTTATGATATCATTTTTACCGCGCCCATCTTTAAAGATAATGGCGATCTAGAAGCACCAGGTCGTGTAACTGTTATTCATAACGGCGTATTGGTACAAAATAATGTATCCATTTTAGGACCGACGGATTGGGCCAAAATTCCTGTATATAAAAAGCATGAAAGTAAACTTCCATTAATGTTTCAGGACCATGGCGATGATGGTAATCCGATTAGCTATAGAAATATTTGGATCAGAGAACTTTAATAAAATAAATATAGAAGTTGTTGAAATACTTCAATTAAAATCCGAAAATTTAGTAATTAAGTTTTCGGGTTTTTTATTACAATAAATCAGCAATAATTTTAAATCGAGCGCGTTTAATAAAAAATAATGTAACTTAATGTTCATGATTACCCTAGGTAAATATCATCCACCTGCAATTATGGAACCATTTACCCCTTTCTGGTGGGAATGCATGGTTATGATTGTTTTAATCATCACGATTGTGGTTCGCGTGCCATTTCATTTCAAAAAAGTGAATCCGAAAACCTACGCAACTTTTATTGCCTTATTTTTTTCAATAAATTTTATCGTTGAAAATTATTACAACTATCAACAAGGTTATTGGAACTTACAACAAAGCCTTCCAGTGCACTTATGTAGTATTAGTTACTTTTTGTGCATTGCACTATTAATTAACTACAAGCAATGGTTGGCAGAATGTGTTTACTATTGGGGCTTGGCTGGTGGAATACATTCATTACTTACACCCGAGTTTACTGTTGGAATGGATGGCTATAACTTTTACGCCTACTTTATTGATCATGCAGGTATGTTATTAGTCATTGCCTATATGATTTTACATTTAAATTTTAGACCGCGCCCAAAATCTTGGATTTGGATGTTTGGCTACACTCAAGTCGTAGCGGTTGGTGTTGGTATTGTTAACTATATCGTTGGTGCAAATTATATGTACCTATCTGCAAAACCGGAAGTTGAAAACCCATTTTTAATTGGCGAATGGCCTTATTACATAATCGTTTTAGAAGCGGTTGCCCTTTTACACTTTTGGGTGTTTTATCTTCCTTATGCAAAAAAGAACAAACAGTTAGCTGTTAAGCAATCCTTATAATTCTTCTATTCTTTTTGCTTTATCATCGATCACCAAATCAAAATTAGGTTTGGTGGGACCACCATTGGGACAATAGCCTGTAATTAGTTCATTAAATTGACAACCCCACTCATTGAGTTGCGCAAGCGTTAGTGCACGTAAGTCTCGCTTTGAACTTTCACCCCTTCCAGTCCAATAAGTAATATGCCAGCCCTGCGCAAACAGTTGATTAATTTTTGCAATATTTTCAAAATTAGGCTCCGCTAATTCATATACACGTTTATCATTATAAAAGCATATCGTTTCATCAATATCAACCAAGGCTTTTTTAGAGCCGAACCTTTTAGACTCAATCATTGTTAATAGTTTAATTCATATAATAAGTTGCACAAATTTAGATAGTTTTTATAAATTACACCATTCAAGTTAAATTAAAGGAATTCCTGTTCAAATCGAAAAAATAATTATTCATAATTCATATACTATACCTATGAAACTCATCTTACTTTCCTTGTCTTTATTGCTTTTGCAAGCAACCCATGCACAAAAAACTGCCGACCCAATTTTAAGAATAGATCAAATAACCATTGCAAGAGATATTTTTGGGGTACCACATATATTTGCACCCACTGACCCAGAAGTTGCTTATGGCTTAGCTTGGGCACATGCGGAAGATGATTTTAATACGATTCAAACATTGATCTTAACGGGTAAGGGGAAATTAGCTACTTATCTTGGCAAAAAAGGCGCTTCCGTTGATTATGTAGTTGGATTGCTAAATACAAAAGCAACCGTTAAAGCCCAAATAGGTCAAATGGATCCTGCATTCATCGATTTAATCAAAGGCTATTTGGCAGGATTACATGCGTATGCAAAAGCGCATCCTTCTGAATTACTCAACAAACATGTTTTCCCGGTTACCGTGGAGGATTATTTATCTGCAGGTGTTTTTTCAGTAGCCGTATTTTGTGGCGTTGATAAAGCCTTACCAAAAATTTTAAATGGTTCTGTTCCAGCACTACCCATATTTACTGGGGAAGGTAGTAATGCATTTGCAGTTAATGCAAGTAAATCTGCTTCTGGTGAAAACATGTTGGTGATCAATGCACACCAACCCATTGAAGGCGCGACCGCTTTTTATGAAGCACATTTACAAAGTGAAACAGGTTGGAATATTTTAGGTGGTTTATTCCCAGGAGCCCCATTAATTTTTCATGGTGCTACCCCAAACATTGCTTGGGCACATACCGTAAACATGCAAGATAAAATTGACATGTATCAATTGCAAACCGATAAGCAACATCCAGGAAAATATAAAGTGGATGGTAATTGGTTGAAATTAGAAAAGAGAAGAATTAAATTAAGTATCAAAGGAATACCAATTCCGATTTATAAAACAGCGTACACTTCCATATATGGTCCTACAGCAGCTACGCCATCTGGACAATATTTTTCAATGCGATTGCCTTCATTAATGGATGCGGGTGCCTTACAACAATGGTATGCTATGAATAAAGCGCAAAACTATACACAATTCAATGCAGCTTTAAATCAGAATCATTTGGCCATGTTTAACATTGTGTATGCGGATAAAAATGATACTATATTTTACATTTCAAATAGTAAGATGCCTTATCGTAATCCCGATACAAGCTATCACTGGAATTCGACGGTTCCAGGGAATACCATGGCAACACTTTGGACTAAGTTTAAACCCCTATCTGAATTACCGCAATATTTAAATCCTACAAGTGGTTATTTATTTAACACCAATCATTCGCCATTTTTAGCTACTGCCGAAAATGAAAATTTAAATCGCGCAAAGTTTGATGTGAATGATGGTTATGAACTTACCCATAATAACAGAAGCCGACGTGCCAAGGATTTAATTGATCAACTAGATAAAATTAGTTACGCCGATTTAAAGAGAATCAAATTTGATCGTCAATTGCCCAATCCAATTTTATACCCTTACGGATATACTTCAGATACTTTATTTATGGTAGATGAATCCAAATACCCACAACTAGCGCCATTGATTATTAGTTTAAAAAAATGGGACCATAATGCGGTAGCCGAAAGCAATGGTGCTTTGATATATAACTTGGCTTATTATTCCATCCCTAAATTAATGGGTGGTCGTAAAAATAGTGATGAAGCTAGAAGTGACAAATTAAGTATGGACGAGGCTGTTGCTACATTTCAGTATGCTTATGATTATTTAATGAAAAATTTTAATCGATTAGATGTTACTTTAGGTGACATGCAAAAATTAGTGCGTGGTGATGAAGAATGGCCACAAGGAGGCATGCCCGATGTATTAGCAGCTGTGCAAGGTCAAGCTTATGGCACAGAAGGCAAACGTAAAATGGTAAGTGGGGATGCGTATATTGGATTTGTTAAGTTTCCTAAAAATGGTGGATTGCCCTTAATTGAAACTGTCAATACTTTTGGTGCTAGTTCAATTAAAGGGAATAAGCATTTCGCAGATCAACGCCCGTTATACCAAGCGCAACAATTGAAAAAAATGACCTTGGATAAAAATGAAGTATTGAAAAATGCCGAAAGCGTTTATCACCCACAATAAATTTTATAAACGAGCGGTTACGATACTTTTATCCAATATTGCTTTGGTATCGTAAATCACCGAATTAGCAGATGATTTTAAACTTGTATAGTTTAATGACTTAAAAAAGTCATGTGCCACTGTTAATACAATAGCATCGTAAGTATCAAGTGAAGTGACTAAATTAATTTGATGATTATCCAATACTTCCTGTGCATTTGCAAATGGATCAAATGCAAAAACTTCCACTCCGATTTTTTTTAGCGCAGTATAAATTTCAAAGGTTTGGGAGTTTCGAATATCAGGACAATTTTCTTTAAAAGTCACCCCTAATAATAAAACTTTAGCACCTTGTACTTTAAAATTATTTTTAATTAATAGTTTGATTACTTTTTCAGTAACAAACGCGCTCATCTGATCATTCACATGTCTGCCCGATAATATTACTTGTGGATGATAGCCCAAGCTAGATGCTTTGTGTGCTAAATAATAAGGATCAACGCCAATACAATGCCCACCCACCAAGCCTGGCTTAAATGGTAAAAAATTCCATTTGGTCGCAGCCGCTGCAAGAACTTCATTCGTATCAATACCCATTTTATCAAAGATCAATGCCAATTCATTTACAAAAGAAATATTAATATCTCTCTGTGCATTTTCAATAGATTTTGACGCTTCTGCTATTTTAATACTTGACGCTTTATGGGTGCCTGCAGTAATAATACTAGCATATAAATTGTCAACCATGTTTGCGACCTCAGGGGTTGAACCAGAAGTGACTTTTATAATTTTTGTAAGTGTGTGCACTTTATCACCTGGATTAATTCGCTCAGGTGAATAGCCACAATAAAAATCTTGGTTATATTTTAACCCGCTAAATTTTTCTAAAATAGGAACGCAATCCTCTTCGGTACAGCCAGGATACACGGTGCTTTCATAAATTACGATATCCCCTTTTTTTAAAACTTCTCCAATCATTTTTGAAGCAGTCAATAATAAATGTAAGTCGGGTTGTTTGTCTGTTGTAACAGGTGTAGGAACAGTGACAATAAAAATAGAACAATCCTTAATCTGACTTAAGTCATGGGTAAAAATGAGTTTACTTGCATTTGCTATTTCTTGGGAGGTACATTGCAATGTAGTATCTAATCCATTTTTCAAATTGGTAATACGTTCTGCATTGATATCAAACCCAATTACCTGGTACTTTTCACCAAAAGCCACTGCCAAAGGCAAACCCACATAGCCCAAGCCAATGATCGCAATTTTAGCGTTAATAAGTGGTTTTGGACTATTCATATTAATTCAAAGTTAATGGACTGATTAGTGATGTCCATAATTTTTTTCGCCTGCAGGTATTGGAAAAGGCAGCCTATTTTGAGGTGGTGGCAACGGACAGGTCGCAAATTTGGTAAATGCACAAGGCGGATTAAAGGCTTGATTAAAATCAATAAAAGTATTTCCGTTGGCATCTGGCTGATCAATATAAATGAAACGACCTGCACCATAAGTGGTTACCCCGGAAGTTGCATCCGCAAAAGTGATAAAAAGTTGATTGCCCCCTTCGTCAATTACATCCAAACTATAGGTTTTGCTTTGGTAGGTAAATTGGAGCTTACCTGCATTTTTAGAAGCCACTTGTTGGCCCAAAACATTTGATATCATTAAAAATGATGTAACCGGTGGCTGAAGCACTGCTTTTATTTTGAATTTTTCATTGATTGGAAAATGAGCTATCCCCTTAAATAATAAAAGATTGTCGGATTTTAAATTCCTAAATCTTACCCCAATTTTATCCTCTCGTTTTATGATGGTCCATGAATATGTAGCGCCAGACATTATCCAACTCATTTCGGAACTAAGGCCCTTGGCATTAAAAACGCAAACCTTTGATCCAAAAGGCATGTTTTGGTTATTTACCTTAACCGCATATTTATCAAGGCTCTCCCACATAACACTATCCCCTTCAAAAATAAAATTTCCCAAATGATCAGGAAAAAATGCATCGGATGGATTGGGGTTTTCATAAACACAGTCATTGTTCTTAGCTCCACCAAATGTATTCACTCCGTTATGTAACCAAAACAACCCAGCTAAATTTAACCAGCCCTTGGGTGATTTTAACTCCGCCTCCCTTAGCTGGTGCCACTGATTGATTCCATCAACATAATTGGGTACTTGTGATTTTTGTGCCTTTACGTTTGAGGCTGATAAAAGTATTATAAGCGACACTAGACTTAATGAAAATTTGTATGGAAACCTGTTATTTAGCATAAGCTAGGTACTTTATTAGCAAAATTAAGTTAAAATATGCTGTCTTAAAAATGAAAACAAAAAGGATAACATTTGTGTCCTTAAATTATTTAAATTTACTATTGATAAAGTGTTTAGATTATGAAAAAAATATTAGTCCCTTTTGTCTTTATATTCTTGTTGATGGCATGTAAAAAAGACGTGACTGTTAGCAGTTCAGGCACTGCATCTGAAGATGTGAATACCTGGATTTATAATTCAATGAGTTACTATTATTTATGGAACACCAATATGCCCAAAATTTCAGCAACGAATTTAAAAGATAATCCTATGAATTATTTTTATAGTATTCTATATGATTATCGTAAGACAGATCGTTTTTCATGGATTGATAGTAGTGCTAGTAATTTAGCAAATCAATTAAATGGAATTAATATCGTGCTCGGTATTAAATATTCTATTTTTTATACCGATAATACGCAAGCAAATATCGCTTTTGTTATTGCTTATGTTTTAAAAGGTAGCCCTGCAGAAAAAGCAGGATTAAAAAGAGGTGATATTATTTTAAAGGTGGATGATAAAATGATTACACCAAGTAATTATGCTTCTATATTGCAGAATGAAACTTTAAAATTAGGACTGGGATCCTATGCGAGTGGGGTATTCACAAGTACAGGGACGAGTGCGTCATTGACAAAAGTAGAACTGCAAACAAATCCAATTTTAAAAGATACCATTATTAAATGGGGCGGTAAAAAAGTAGGCTACATTGCATATATACAATTTTTATCCAGCTTTGACGATAGCTTAAGAAATGTTTTTGGCCGATTTAAGGCAGGCGGCGTAAACGAACTAGTCATTGATTTAAGATATAATGGTGGTGGGTATGTAAGCTCCTCTGACTTAATGACCAATTTAATTGTAAAAGATATCTCAGCAAGAGCAGGAACGGTCATGAATAAAAAAGTGTACAATGCTACTTATACGGAGGAATTAAATAAGTCGAGCGGAAGTAGCGCATTTAATACCAACTTTAAATTTGAAAATAATAATTTAGGAACTTTAAACAGGGTGTTTTTCTTGATATCCAACAGCTCGGCATCGGCTAGTGAATTAGTGATTAATAATTTAAAACCATTTATGGATGTTATTTTGGTAGGAGAACACACTTATGGAAAAAATGTAGGCTCCTTTACATTAACCGATAGCAAGAACAGATGGAACTATGGCTTGCAACCCATTACATTTAAAATTGCGAATGCAAAAGACGAATCCAATTATGGCACCGCAGATGGATTCCTACCCAATATTGCCATTACGGACAATGTATTACCATTTAAGCAGCTCGGTGACCCTTATGAAACTGTATTAAATAAGGCCTTGTTATTCATCAGCCCAACCGCATTTCAACCATTTAGTGCAAGTGGGAATACACCCCAAACCAAGGCAACTTTATTTCAAAATAAAGCGGTCTCGGATAATATCAAAATGGACCGTCAGGATATGTGGATGAAACCAAACTTATAGCGTACATTTATTTGTATTAAAATGGCTACTTTCTTTACTAAGTTTGGAAAGACTAATTAATAAAAATAATTTATGAAAAAAATTTTTCTACTCATTTTAAACGTATTCATGGTAGGCCTTTTATTTGGTCAAGGTATCGTGAAAGAAAAGCAAGTGATTGCAAGTAAAATATTGAATCGCGATGTGCATTACTCCATATATCTGCCTTCAGACTATAACATAAGTGATCGATCCTACCCTGTAACGTATTTATTACATGGCTATGGTGACGCGGATGATGGTTGGATTCAATTTGGAGAGATTAATAGGCTCGCAGATAAAGCAATTACAGATGGAACCATCCCTCCAATGATTATTGTCACTCCTGATGGATTTAAAAGTTTTTATATCAATGCTGCAGATGGTTCATTGCCCTACGAGGATTTTTTTATTAAAGAATTAATTCCGCACATTGAAAAAACATATAAGGTAAAGTCAGAAAAAAGATTCCGTGGGATTGCAGGATTATCGATGGGAGGATATGGGGCATTACTATATGGTTTAAAATACCCAAAATTGTTTGCAGCTGCAGCTCCACTAAGTGCGGTAGTATGGAACAATAGTGATATTAGTACTGCTTCAGATAATATTTATAATTCATTATTTGCAACAGCAGATAAAAAAAATGTAAAAGGAACAGACAGGATTAATGCAGCATGGCTTCAAAATAGTCCGCTTCATTTAATTGAAACAAAGTCAGTTGATGAATTGTCTTCCGTTAAATATTGGATTGACTGTGGTGATGATGACTATTTATCAGTTGGAAATGCAAATTTACATATAGGAATGACCAATAAAAAAATACCACATGAATTTAGGGTTCGTGATGGCGTACACAGTTGGACCTATTGGCGCACAGGGGTCATTGATGCATTAGCATTTATTGGAAACAGTTTTCATCAAAAATAATTTACCCCAATATGTCTATTCAAGTTTTCATCACCGGCGGCACTTTTGATAAAGAATATAATGAACTTAACGGTAGCTTATATTTTAAAGAAACACATTTACACGAAATGCTGGAATTAGGCCGCAGTAAACTTGACTTAGTCATTACTACATTGATGATGAAGGATAGTTTAGAATTTACAGATGATGACCGAAAGCGCATAGCTGAAGCATGTTTAAAAACAAGCGCAGATAAAATTTTTATTACCCATGGCACGGATACTATGACTTTAACTGCAAGCTACCTTGCGAAACACTGCAACAATAAAACCATTGTGTTAACTGGGGCAATGATACCTTATAAATTTGGAAGTTCTGATGGATTATTTAATCTTGGCAGTGCATTGGCCTTTGTACAAGTATTACCAAAGGGGGTTTATATTGCCATGAATGGAAAGGTTTTTGAAGCGAATAAAGTGCAGAAAAACAAGGAAAAAGGCGAATTTGAAGCATTATAATTACCAATTACATCAAGCATACTTTATGAGGTCACTGTATATCATCGCTATTTATTTAATTTCAATACAATCCGCTATGTCGCAAAAACAAACTCAAATTATTGCGCATAGAGGTGCGTGGAAAGAATTTGCATTGCCCGAGAATTCTATTGCCTCCTTGCAAAAAGCAATTGAACTAAAATGTTACGGTAGTGAATTTGACGTTCGTCGCACCAAGGATGGTATATTAGTAGTGAATCATGATCCTGTATATTATGGTGATACTATTGAACTTCACAATTACGCTGATTTAAATAAAAAAAAATTAAGTAATGGTGAAAATTTACCTATGCTTGAAAATTATTTTAGTACCGGAACGCACAACAACCCAACTACCTTACTGATTTGCGAAATTAAAGAGGCATTAATGGGGGCGGATATTTCACAAAAAACAACGATAGAGACTATTGCCCTTGCTGAAAAATTGGGCATAACGGAAAAAATAATTTATATCAGTTTTGGATTTGAGGTAGTTAAAACCATCAAAAGATTGCAACCGAATGCAATTGTACTTTATTTGGAAAATAATAAAACAATTAATGAAATTGTAAACGAAAAATTTAATGGTATCAATTTTCATTTCAGTAATTTTATTAGTGACCCGCAATTAAGTGCTGCCGCAAAGCAAAATAATTTACTACTTGGAAGTTGGACCGTAAATCAAGTAGAGGACTTAAATAAATTAATCGCACAAGGCGTGGAATATATCACGACGAATGTGCCTGCACAATTTTTAGATTTAGTTTCAAAAAAATAAAAGCTATGATTTATTTTTTTTGAGGTAGCGCGCTTATTACTTTCTTTAAAAAACTATCTATCGAATCACCCTCGATCCATCTTACTACCACCACCAAATCATTCACTTCATCCACGTAAATTATATTCGTTCCATTACCCAAATGGACATAGGCAGCAGCGGGTGCTGATGGATATAATTTTTTATCGGTATTTAAAAAATAATTCATAAATCCATATTCTGGATTCACAGATGTTGGGGTGGTCGCTTTTTTAAACCAGCTGGAAGACAATAACTGTTTGCCTTGCCAATTGCCCTTGTGTAAGGTCAACAATCCAAATCTTGCCATATCATAGGCATTGATAAACATGCCACCACCAAAGTGACCGCCGCCACTCACGGACTGAACTGGCTTACCATCTAATATAATCCAGGAAGTTTCATAACCAGCCCATGTCCAAGTATTACTTGCGCCAATAGGTTGCATGATATTTTCTCTAAGTACTTCAGGAAGTGGCTTATGCCAAACCGCAGTCATGGCAAGTGCCAATGCATTAACACGGGTGTCATTATATTTATAAGTACTACCTGGCTCATTTCTTTTTCGAGTTAACCATTCCGCAGAATTCTCTGTAGGTCGATCTGCCCAATCTGGCTTACCCCACAATTCCCCCTCCCAATCACTGGTTTGTCGAAGTAAGTGATCCCAAGTAATTTTTTTATTATGTTCTGAACCAAAAGGATAAATAAAATCTTTGACTGCCATAGTATTTTGATTCGTATTCATCAAAGCAGCATATGGTTGAATTGGAGGCATATAATTGTTGACCTTATCATCTAAGGAAGAAATTAAACCCTTATCAAGTGCAAGTCCTACAATGCTAGAAACCCAGCTTTTTGTAACACTATTACAAGTTTCAATAATAGTAGGGTCGCCCCATTCAGCAATGATATATCCCTTATAAATAATTAACCCGCTCAACCCACCTCTATCAATCATTGGACCTACTGGGTCGCCAAATGGCTCTTTCGCATATTGCATGGCCTGCGTAATTCTGGCATTCCGAGGATACTTAGACTCATGTTGTGTTGAGAATTGAATAGCCTCTTTGATTTTATTGGAATCCATTTTAAAAAAGGCAGGTGTTTTTCTTTCCCAATGATTTGCTGCTGGAAAATAAGATGCCTCCTGCGCATTGGAAAAAATAAATGTGAAAATAAAAATGACAAATAATTTTATTCCTTTTTTAAATGTTATCATGTTTCAAATTTATTGGGCCTACAAATTTAATAAGTCTAATTATTTTAATTGTGTTGTATCAACTCTTGTTGGCGTGTCTTTCCCTGAAATAATTGATTGCGCACTCTTCGCAATTGCTTTGATAATTTGCGTCATATTTGCAATATCTAAAGTTGAAAATTCATCACTTGGTTTGTGGTAGTTGGGTTCGTTATCCATTTTGGAAGTACTGATGGTATGCGCTGGTACCCCTAATCTTGCCAATGTTGCATTGTCTGATCTGTAAAATAAATTTTGATCTGTATACGGGTCTGGATAAAATTGAAAATCGGTTCCTGCTAAATTCTTTTGAAGTATTGCACCCATATCTGTTTTTTCATACCCAGTGATGTACGCACTATTTTTTCCCCACTTACTTTCGGTTCCAATCATTTCAATATTAAACATTGCTTTAACTTGCAGTGGATCAAATTGTTTTGAAAAATATTGTGCACCAAAACCTCCTGACTCTTCAGCTGTAAACGCAGCAAACACCAATGTGCGCTCATTATTAGCTAAAGCTGAAAAATATTTTGACAACATAATCATAGCAGTAGTACCTGCAGCATCATCGTTCGCCCCATTATAAATAGAATCTCCATTGACTGCTCTTTTTCCATTTACCCCTAAGTGATCGTAGTGTCCTGAAAAAATAACATATTCATTGGGTAGTGATTTACCTGGAATTATACCCACTACATTTGACAGTGATAATTTATCAACTTTATGTGTTGCTTGTAATTTATATTTTGTGGGTGTTTGATTTGTTAAAACAATAAAAAATGATTTTTGTTGCTCACTCAAGCCGGATTTTAATTGTACCAATCTTCCAAAATTTGCCCCCAATGCCTCATCCACTAATATTAAATAATTTTTATTGTTAGTCATATATTTTCTAACCATTAAAAATAAATTATCTTCCTTCGCTATTTTTACAACCTCATAGCCACTTTTTTCATTAATGTCGACATTGGCTTCGGAAGTAATAGCGATGATATTTTTTGTGTCTATATTATTACCATCAAAATTTCCTGCAGCAGAAATAAATTTTGTGCTAATTCTTGAAAAACTTTGCAAATGGCTTTCACTATTTTTAAAAGTAGCTAGTCCATTTTGTTTAAACTCATTGGCAATAAATTTTGCTGCCATTTCAATACCCGGAGTATAAATTTGTCTACCCGCTAATTCATCTGAGGACAAATACTTTTCGATTCGCTCGGTTTCAGATTCATTAATTAATTTAGCTACATTTTGACTGTGTAAAAAATTGGTTACACATACTAAGCAAAGGATTACAATGAGCGTTTTCTTAAACATATTAAAAAAATTTAATTTAAATTATGCATAAAGGTAATATCAAAAGGAGTTAATCGCATTTTTATGATAACCACTATTACAGATTAGTCCAATTAGCAGTTGAATTTTAGAAAATAGTCTCCTTTTTTTGCGTAAAATGGGTAAAGTTTGTAAATTGAATGGAATATTAATTGAGCTATGCCTGCAACCCCCATTTCAAGCAATTTAGGATTGACCCCATATCAAGGGGCTTGGACAAAGGTGACCACCAAACACTTATTGAAAAGAGTACTTTTTGGTGCAAAATCAAACGAAATAGACTATTTCTTGAATAAAGGCATGGCAAAATCGGTCAGTGAGCTTTTGTCTCCTAATGTAAATTACCCTAGTCCACCACTCAATGATTATAATACAGCAACTGTCATTGATCCAGTAGTTCCTTTGGGTACTACATGGATTAATAATATTACTGCAGATGGAACGCTGAATAGCTATCGCCGTTCCACTTTTAAAAAATGGCAGGTGGGTTCCATGGTGAATCAGGAAAAAAATATTACTGAAAAGCTTTGCCTTTTTTGGGCGAATCATTTTAGTATTGAAGCTGATATTGTTTCCTATGGTAATTATGTTTTTAATCATCACGATACGATCCGAAAAAACTGTTTGGGTAATTTTAAACAGCTCATTAAATTAATAACCATCGATGCGGGAATGCTGCGATATTTAAATGGTTATTTAAATACCAATACCGCGCCTGATGAAAACTATGCAAGAGAATTACAAGAATTATTTACTTTAGGAAAACATGCAGATGTAAAGTATACTGAAGCAGATGTAAAAGCAGCCGCCAAAGTATTAACAGGCTGGCGCATTAACAGTGCTTTTAATGTTTACTTTGATGCAACAAAACACGACAGTACCAATAAGCAATTCTCATCTTATTATAATAATAAAGTAATAACCGGCAGAACAGCTGCAGCAGGCGCAAATGAAACAGACGATTTAATTAGTATGATTTTTGAAAGGCCCGAGGTAGCTAAATTTATTTGCAGAAGAATTTATCAGTTTTTTGTTTACTATCATATTGATGATAAAATTGAAAAAAATATTATTACACCTCTTGCAGATATTTTTATAAAGAATAATTTTGAAATCAAACCTGTTTTAGAAAAGCTTTTTCAAAGCGAACATTTTTATGATTCCTTGTATGTTGGCTGTCAAATTAAAAGCCCCATTGAACACGTGGTAGGTTGTTTGCGAGAATACAATGTCACGTTCCCTAATA
>CAJBLA010000190.1 GCA_903953815.1 uncultured Bacteroidota bacterium
AGAAAATTTATATCCGAGTATAGTTTATGGAAACAAGGTTGCTGCCTTTTCAAGATTTTCAGGCTTGCCTACATCCATTAAAATTGAATCACTATGGTCGTAATAACCAACAGGGTTAGTAGCAGCAATTTGTAAATAAGCATCTATCAGTGAAAACTTCCCACTCAATTGTAAAGCAGTATAAAAAGGGGCGTGAATTATTTGAATGCCACTAAAAGCTTTAGGAATAATTATGCTTGAATCATTGATGCCATTGGTTTCTGCAGCCACCCACTTTTCCTCCAACGTCGTATTATTTTTCCAACCTGTCAACAAATCATTCTGATTAAATAATAAATTACGACTTGAGCTTCTATTGGTCACCGCTAATGTAGCGACATAATGATTATGGCTATTTTTTAATGTAGCATCAGCCGCCATCATTTTATCTAAAGGCATGTTGGTTAGAATATCTGCATTCATCACTAGCCAAGATGCTTCGTTTTTAAAATAATCAGCAGCAAATAAAACACCACCACCCGTTTCTAATACTTCATTAGACTCATCTGAAATTGTAATGTTAGATCCCCAGCCATTATTCTCTTGAACGGCACTAATAATTTGATCACTAAAATGATGCACATTCACCACCACCTCGCGTATACCAAATGCTTGCAAGTATTCAATATTGCGTTGTAATAAAGTTTTCCCATTCACTAAGGCCAATGCCTTGGGATGATGATTGGTAAAGGGTTTTAATCTGGTGCCTAATCCAGCCGCTAAAATCATTGCTCGCATAACCGAATAATTTATTGGGGAAACTATTTAACCCAGTTTTGTTGATTGGTATGAAGTAAAATAGTTTTTACCTTATACTTATTTTTTAAATGCCTTGCAGTTTGTTCAGCTGCATACACACTGCGATGCTGTCCACCTGTGCAGCCAAAATTAATATGCAAGGAAGCAAATCCTCTTTCTAAATAATTCTCTGTAGTAATATCAATTAAATCCCATACGCTATTTAAAAACACATTCATCTTAGTTCTTTGTTCTAAAAAATCCTGAACCGGTTTGTCAAGGCCTGATAATTTTTTATAATCATCAAATCTGCCTGGATTTAATATACCACGCATATCAAAAACAAATCCACCACCATTTTCAGAATCATCTCCTGGAATTCCTTTTTTATAACTGAAGCTGTTGATCGTAATGACTAATGGCGTTTCATCTGTCGCCTTGGGTGGCGTAAATCTTTGGATAACCTCATCTCCTACCATCCAATGTAATATGGATGCAAAAACAGGCGTATCATTTGCAATGGTATTGTGTTGTAAAAAGTTTTTTATGTTTAAAAGCCCCAAAGGAATACTCGTTAAAAAATGTGCTTTTCTTTCAAACAAACCTCTAAATCCATAGGCACCCATCACTTGCAATAATCTTAATAACACAAATCCATTGTATTGTTGTTTAAAAATGGTTACATCAATTTTTTCAGACAACAAACCTTGCACTTCATGAATATAATGATCCAATAATTTATCTTTCCATTCCTGTGATAGTTCGGCTTTGGCCTGCCATAATAAAGAAGCTACATCATAAGGCAATCCACCTTGCATACCTCCCTGAAAGTCGATAAAAAATACTTCATCATTGTTCACAATAATATTGCGACTTTGAAAATCCCTGAACATGAAATTTTTATAATTACCTGCAGATAATTGATCACTTAATAATTCAAACTCATCAATTAATGCTTGTTTATCATAGGGGTATTGTAAAGTATCTAAAAAGTAATACTTATAATATAACAAGTCAGTTAAAATAGAATGCTTGCCAAATTCCTTTGATGTAAGACATTTATCATAATTTAAATTAGCTCCGCCCAATACTTGTAATCGAGCCAATGCTGTTAAACTTTTTTTAAATAAGGAAAAAACGTAGTCTGTTTTCCCTTCCTTTTCTAACACATCTAATAAGGAAACTCTTCCTAAATCCTGTTGCAGATATATTGTTTTATCTGCACTCATTGCTAATACCTTAGGAACAGGTAAGCCCTTTTCATAAAAATGATCCGCAAAATAAATAAAGGTTTCGCTTTCCCTGATGTTTAAGCTATATGTTGCAATCCAACTTTGTTCCCCTTGAATGATCCTAAAATAAACTCGATCTCCACCACTTTGGGGAATTTTTTGAATAGCATCCCATGGGGCTGCATTAATCGTATTAAAAAGATTGCCTATATGTTTTATGACCAATTCCATAAGATTAAAATTAGTGCTAATGCGTGAAATAAATTCAATTAATTATAGGATAACTTTCGTCGGCTATAAAAAAGTACTAAATTTATTTAAAATACAACCCCTATGATGAAAAAAACAAGCATTTTATTCTCTTTTATTTTCACTTTATTCTGCTTATCTGCAGTGGCACAAAAACAAACTATTAAAGGATGGGTGAATGATCATAAAGGAAACGCTTTAGAAGGTGTTACTGTGAAAAACAGCAACACAAAGGCCGTAGCCAGCACCTATAAAAATGGTTCATTTACCATCATTGCAAATAGTAATGATTTAATTACATTTAGTTATGTTGGTTTTGAAACAACAACAGTAAAATATACAAGTGGTGAATTAAAAATTTCATTAGCACCTAGCACCAATGAATTACAAGATGTCATTTTAGTAGGAAGCAGAGGTCTTGGTCGTGTTAAAACTGAATCGCCAGTGCCAGTTGACTTAATAAAAATATCAGAAGTAGGTTTGAATACTGCAAGAATGGATTTAACCTCCACATTAAATTTTGTGGCACCTTCATTTAACTATAATAAACAATCAGGTGCGGATGGTGCTGATCACGTTGACATTGGAACATTAAGAGGTTTAGGACCTGATCAAACCTTGGTATTAATCAATGGCAAACGCCGTCATAGCACAGCTTTGGTTGGCTTGTTTGGAACCAGAGGTCGTGGCGGTTCAGGGGTGGACTTAAATGGTTTCCCTATGTCATCTGTTGATCGAATTGAAATTTTAAGAGATGGTGCATCCGCACAATATGGCTCTGATGCAATCGCCGGGGTAATGAATATTGTATTAAGAAAAAATACTGGTGAGTGGAATATTTCTACTGGACTTGCAGGATATTATGATAAAAAATTCAACACTTACCAATTCAAAGACAATAAAGATTATTTAACACAAGCACCTATTGATGGTGTTACAAAATCAATATCTGCCAACAGAGGATTTAATTTAGGGAAAAAAGGAGGCTTCATTAATGTTTCATTTGATTTATTGGATCAAGGAAAAACTTTCCGTCAAGCAGCATCTGCTGATATTGCTGATAAAGATGGTCTACCTACCAATACTTGGAGACAAGGTTTTGGAGATGCCTCCATGAAGTCCTATGGTACGATGTTTAATTTAGAATTACCCCTAGGTGATGATATTAAGTTTTATGCTTTTGGTAGCATGAATAATAAAAGTTCTGACGCCTATGCTTATACAAGAAATTGGTCTGCAAGACCCACCCGTTTCCCTATTGATAATAAAGGAGAATTAATTTTTGTACCTAGTATTATGTTTACATCAGGATCGGGAGACACCAGCTATAATCCACATATACAAGCAGATATTCAAGATTTATCCATGGTTACAGGTTTTTCTAAAACAAGTAAAAATGGTTGGGATTGGGATTTCAGTAATTCGTTTGGAAATAATAATTTCCATTATTTTGGACATGGTACATTTAATGCATCCAATATTGGCAACATCACACAAACACATTTTGATGATGGTGGATTTAACTTCTTACAAAACACCACGAACTTGGATTTATCAAAGCAATTTGGAAAAGTAAATCAAGGTGGTATTAAAGTTTCCTATGGTGCAGAACTTAGATTTGAAGAGTATAGTATTTTTAAGGGCGAATTAAATTCGTACAAAGCATTTAGTAATAATTTAGGTTTAGAACAAGCACCAGGCGCACAAGGCTTTCCTGGATTTAGTCCTGATGATGAAATAAAAGCCAACAGGATGGTAACAGGATTGTATACCGATTTGGAATACACGCCAACGGAAGCATTATTAATTACGGGTGCAGTAAGGGCCGAAAATTATTCTGACTTTGGATCAGTCGCTACTTTTAAATCTTCTGCAAGATTAAAAGTGACTGGCAATTTTAATTTAAGAGGCTCATTTAGTACAGGATACCGTGCACCTTCCTTACAACAAAAATATTTTAGTAATACCCTTACTTCATTTTCTAATGGCGGATTGGTTCAATCAAGAATTGCACGTAATGATGATGCGATCAGCAAACTTGCAGGTATTCCTTCATTGAAACAAGAAACATCTACAAACATGAGCTTAGGATTTTCTTGGAAACCAGCAAAAGGCTTAACCGTAACAGTAGATGGATATAATATTAAAATGAAAGATCGTGTGGTATTATCTGGTTTGTTTAGCGCCGAAGATGCTTCACTTCCTGTTGCATTAACGAGTAAATTAAAAACCATGGGCGTAGCCACTGCACAATTTTTTGCAAATGCGGTGAACACAACCAACAGTGGTGTGGATGTAGTGATTGATTATCAAAAGAAAATATCAAGTACCGAGCGTTATAAATTTTTATTTGTTGCAAACCTACAAAGCATTGATATAGATGAAATACATGTACCTGACGCATTAAGTACCACAGAATACAATGCAAATACATTTTTTAATGATCGTGAAAAATTCTTTCTTAAAGCATCTGCACCAAAGTCTAAATTTTCAGCAAGCTTTGATTACACTAAAAATAAAATCAGCCTAGGTACAAGAGTCACTTACTTTGGGGATTTAACTTTAACTGGATTTGGTTATAATGGAGATGGTATTGATCCTCAAGTGCCAACCGACTTGGATGATACCAAATTTGTACCTGAACATTTTAACTATTCGGGTAAGTTTTCAACTGATGTTTACATGAATGTACAATTAAACAAAAAAACATCTTGGATTTTAGGTGCTGATAATATATTTAATGTACACCCTGATTTTGCCGTGAATCCACAAGCTAAGTGGTGGGCGGGCGATAATGAAACCGGTGGTCCATGGGATGGTGTTCAAATGGGCTACAATGGCTTAAGATTATTCAGTAAACTAGTTTTTAGATTTTAATACTTTTAATTAAATAACTTTAAAGCCTTCTCGTTATCGCGGGAAGGCTTTTTAATGGCCGCCAAAAGAAACAGCTAAAATGAAAAAAATATTTACCACAGGGATCCTCCTTTTAGTATCTGCCATAACCGCATTGGCGCAAAATGGTATTGTCATTTTTCAAACTGACTTTGGTACCAAGGACGGTGCAGTGTCTGCAATGAAAGGCGTGGCGAGCAGTGTAGATGCTAGTTTAAAATTATACGACCTCACCCATGATATTCCTGCTTATAATATTTGGGAAGCCGCTTATCGTTTAGACCAAACCGTGATTTACTGGCCAGCTGGAACCGTATTTGTATCGGTGGTTGATCCTGGCGTTGGCACCACAAGAAAATCGGTGGTGGTGAAAACAAAATCAGGTCATTATATTGTTACACCAGATAATGGCACCCTTACTTTAATTGCACAATCACTCGGCATTGATTCCATTCGTGAAATTGATGAAGTAAACAACCGACGAAAAAATTCGGGTGCTTCCTATACGTTTCATGGACGAGATGTATATGCTTATACGGCTGCAAGGTTAGCTGCTAAAAAAATAAGTTTTGAACAAGTGGGTGCCATTGTAAATTCACCTGTTGTATCCATCGCTTTTCAAAAAGCGTCTTTACAAGACAATCAATTAAAAGGAACTATTGCTATTTTAGATATTCAGTACGGAAATATTTGGACCAATATTCATCAAGATTATTGGAAAGCATTTCAGAAAATTACCCATAAAAAAAATGAGTTAATCGTTGAAATTTATCACCAACAAAAACAAGTATACAAAGGCAATATGCCTTTTGAAAATACTTTTGGGGCCGTAGCCGTTGGCAAACCACTCGCCTATTTAAATAGTTTAATGAACCTATCTATTGCCTTAAACCAAGGCAGTTTTGCCCAACAATTCAAAGTTCAGGCGGGTAACGATTGGACCCTGACCCTAACTTGGGCCCAATAGCCTAGGAATTACCTGACGCCCAACAAAAAGGTATAAATACTTTAAAAAAAGGGTATAAATTAATCTACTAAATACTAAATTATTTAGTTAATATTGCTAATAAATTTAGTTTTATGTCATTTATAGATACCGATCCCAATGAAGGGATGGCCACCCAGCAGATTAATAAAAAATTCCAATCTGCTCAAATTATACAAGCCAATGCCACCGGATTTGGGGCAGCTTCCGACGATTTTATGGAAAGAGGCATTGACCTCAACGAGCAACTCATTCGCAACAAACCCGCTACTTTTTTCTTTCGCGTAAATAGTGATGCAATGTTAGGGGCGGGTATTCATGTGGGCGATACTTTAATTGTCGATCGTAGCCTTACGCCAAGTTCAGGCAAAGTTGTCGTGGCTGTTTTAAATGGGGAGTTTTTAGTACGGCGTTTACATATTCAAGAACATAGTATCAGTTTGATTCCTGAAAATAAAAGATACGGCACTATTCAAGTAGCGCAATTGGAACAATACAGCACCTGGGGTGTGGTGAGTTTCGTAATACATAGTTTATAAAAAATCACCTACGTAAGGGGATAAAAAATAATTCCGTGCAAGCCATTGTAGATTGTAATAGTTTTTATTGCGCTTGTGAGCGACTGTTTCAGCCGCAACTGCAACACGCACCCGTTGTTGTATTAAGCAACAATGATGGATGTATTGTATCCAGGTCCGATGAAGCAAAACAATTAGGCATCAACATGGCCATCCCCTATTTTCAAGCAAAGGAATTGATTGAAAAAAATAAAGTACATGCGTTCTCCTCCAACTATCACTTATACGGAGACCTTAGCTGGCGGGTGATGGAAACCATGCGACAACTAGTGCCGCCGGGTTGTGTGGAAGTGTACTCCGTTGATGAAGCTTTTATTAATTTAGAACATATTGCTTCCGATCAACTACAAGATTATTGTATTTCATTAAAAAAGAAAATAGAAAAATGGACGGGCATATCAGTATCCATTGGCGTAGGTCCTAATAAAGTATTAAGTAAAGTAGCCAACCGATTGGCTAAAAAAAGTAAACTACTCACCGGTTGTGTGGTCATATTAAATGATACAAAAAAAATACAAGCCGCTTTACAAAGTACACCCATCGATGATGTTTGGGGGATTGGATATAGTTATAGTGAGAAATTAAAAACCTATGGCATCAACACCGCCTACGCACTTAGCATTAAGGACCTTAGTTGGGGTAAACGATTTTTAGGCGGCGTACCAGGGATGAAATTAATTAGAGAATTAAAAGGAATGCATAGCCATGATATGCAAGCACCCAGAACCAGTAAAAAAATGATTGCCACTACGCGTATGTTTGGACGCACTATTTCCGAGTGGCAGGAAATTGAAGAAGCCTTAGCGACCTATGCAACCCGTACCGCGGAAAAATTACGCCGACAACACAGTGCCGCATATGGCGTATCCGTTTTTTTATTAAAAAAAACGCCGCCTCAAACGGACATCTCCCATTACCATCACGGACGACAAGTGAGCGGGTATGTTAAACTAGACAATCCTAGTAACCTAACCCCCGATATCATTAAAGCAGTGGTCGCCCTAGGAAAAAGCTTGTATGAACAGGGGGAATTGTATAAAAAAGCAGGTGTTATTTTAAGTGACTTTGTCCCCGATAATGCATTACAGACCAACTTGTTTGTGGCACCTAGGGACCAAAATCGTAAAAAACTAATGAATGTAATAGATAATATGAATGCGGCATTTAGGGACGACATCCTCAAATTTGCGACCAGCGGCACCCAAAAAAACTGGAAAATGCGCAGCGAAAGGCGAAGCAAACGCTATACCACCCGATGGGACGAACTATGTTTGGTCAGATAAATGGAAATGGTGGAAAACCATTGCTTAAAAATTCGTAAAAATGATAATGCTTCTGTATTTTTGCCCAATTTCATACATATGAGCAACACCCTGCAATCCAACGAGTCCATCCGCTCTTCCAGAAAAAAAATTATTGTATTAGGCAGTGGCCCCAATCGTATTGGTCAAGGCATTGAATTTGATTATTGCTGCGTTCATGGATTATTGGCGGTAAAAGAAGCTGGCTATGAAGCCATCATGGTGAATTGCAATCCTGAAACTGTTTCTACCGATTTTGACATGGCAGATAAATTATATTTTGAGCCTGTGTTTTGGGAACATCTTTGGGAGATTATTGAATTGGAACAACCAGAAGGTGTGATTGTACAATTAGGCGGACAAACTGCATTGAAATTAGCAAAACGATTAACCGAAAGAGGAATAAAAATTATAGGTACTTCATTTGATAGTTTAGATATTGCAGAAGATCGTGGACGCTTTAGTGATTTATTAAAAGAATTAAAAATTCCTTATCCTGATTACGGAACTGCATACACTGCAGAAGAAGCCGTTGAAGTTGCCAACCAAGTAGGCTATCCAGTTTTAGTAAGACCCAGCTATGTAATTGGTGGACAAAGAATGCGTATTGTTATTAATGATGCCGAAGTGGAAACTGCGGTGGTGAGTATCTTAAAGCATATTCCAGATAATAAAATATTAATTGATCATTTTTTAGATCGTTGTCAGGAAGCAGAAGTGGATGCCATTTTTGATGGAGAAACTTTTCACGTCATGGGGGTGATGGAACATATTGAACCAGCGGGTATACATAGTGGCGATAGCAATGCGGTATTACCTGCATTTAACTTAACACCGTTGATTGTGGCTACTATGGAATTTTACAGTGAAAAAATTGCGCGCGCTTTAAATATCAAAGGATTAATAAATATTCAGTTTGCCATTAAGGACGATAAAGTATTTGTCATTGAAGCAAATCCAAGAGCTTCAAGAACAACGCCATTTATCGCAAAAGCATATCAAATTCCTTATTTAAATATTGCAACCAAAGTAATGTTGGGTGCTGCTAAATTAACCGATTTTGTTATGGAGAAAAAGCTAGACGGATTTGCGATTAAAGAACCCGTATTTAGTTTTGATAAATTCCCTGGTGTGAACAAAGACTTAGGCCCTGAAATGAAAAGCACTGGTGAAGCCATTCGATTTATAAAAGATTTACGTGATCCTTACTTCCGAAATTTATACAAGG
>CAJBLA010000191.1 GCA_903953815.1 uncultured Bacteroidota bacterium
GCTGATTTTTTAAGAAGCATTGAAACAGGTGAATCATGTTCTCCTACTTTTAAAGAAGCGTTGGATACGCAAAAAGTTTGTGATGCAGTTTCGCAATCTGCAGCTACGCGTAGTTGGAAGGATTGTGGTGTTAAATAAAATGGCAGATAAAAATTAATTGAAAATTAAATGAATCAAAAAAATACTTTCCGAATCCTAATCGCCATTTGCTTGTTGGGTAATACGTTTACAGCAAGTGCACAACAAATGAAGGATGGCTTTGTTAAAATATTTAATGGCAAGTCCATGGCAGGTTGGGAAGCCGATACTACATTTTGGAAAGTAAAGGACAATAGTTTTGTTGGAGAGGTAACGCCACAAACGCCCATTAAAACAAATACGTTTTTAATTTACCGCGAAAGCTTACCTGCAGATTTTGAATTAAAAGCAAAGTATCGCATAAGCGTTGATGGCAATAGTGGTATTAATTATAGAAGCGAGGAGCTTCCTACAATTAAATATGCATTAAAAGGATACCAAGCGGATATCGATGGTGGTAATGTTTACACCGGACAAAACTATGAGGAGCGCGGACGTGGCTTTTTAGCAAAGCGCGGCGAAATAGCTGTTTTAAAAACCGATGTTAAACCCACTATCACAGGTTCGCTAGGAAATGCAGATTCATTAAAAGCGAAAATTAAAACCAACGACTGGAATGATATCCATATTATCGTAAGGGGCAACCACATGCAACACTATATTAATGGTGTATTAATGAGTGAGGTGACAGATGAGGATCCTGAAAAGCGCAAAATGAGCGGTTTATTGGGTTTTCAAGTACATGTTTCCAAAACCATGAAAGTGGAATACCGAAAAGTGTTTTTAAAGGAGCTTTAGGAGCCTCCCAAAATATAGAATTAATTAAGGCCACCGCAGTACGGTGGCTTTTTTGTTTTCATCAGTTAATATTTATATCGTAATTTCACAATACCCCCAAAGGTTATTTAATAACTTAACAATCTTATTGTATGGGGAAGAAGTATTTTCTTATCTGCTTTGTATTATTTACTAGTTTTTTTAATGAGGGGTATTCTCAAAAGTGGATTGTAAAAGATAGCATTTTAGTATTCCCACAAGGCTTTTCTTCTTGGTTAAAAAGAAATAATGGCGGTGTTGATTCTGCCGCACCTGGTAATGGAAATTCAATGGGTGCTCCGGGAAATATAGGAACCAACCAGGGCGTAGCTACATATGATTTTAATAAAGACGGAAAGATGGATTTGATCTTTCAACTTTTTCCATCTAATAATACTACCAGAGAATATTTAAAGGGAATTTTTGTTCAAAACTCGATTGGGAAATATGTTCTTGATACTAATTATGTAATTAAAGGAAAGGGAGATATGTGGTATGGGGTATTTGGAGATTTTAATGGAGATGGACTTTCAGATTATATATATGAAACAGAGAATTATCACGGAGTAGATTCAAATAGAAAGTATAATTCAGAAATGGTAAATGATAATTGGCCAGAAAGGGTTTTTATAAATAATGGTAAAAGTTTTGATACACTTAGTTTAGATGTGCAAAACTTACAAGTTTTAGCTACTTATGCTGCTGATATTGATAATGACGGTGCGGATGAAATAATTTGTGGTGGAAGAGACCCATTTATTGCCGTTTATAAGTATGATAAAATGAATAAAAAATTTATAAGAATACTTACCGATTTAACTGCGAAATGGGACAGCTTATTTGATAAGAGAAAATCTGATTATCCTCTTTTTAATTTAGTAGGCACTAATGATAAAAATGGATTTACTACAGTTTTAAGAAATAATTGTCAAGGCAACGGTAACCCGCCTTATTGTTTTTCAGATTTTACTATAGCAACGTATAAATTTTCCGACAATTCAATAACACAAACTAAATTAAACAGAGATGAGTGGGTAATACCAGTTAAATATTCAAAAGAAGATGTTGAGGATTTATATAAATATAATTTTCATCAAGTTCCAAGTATTTATAAATTTGATATTGATAATAATGGGGAAGAAGAAATTGTAGCAGGAGGTTTTTATATGAATGACTATTCGAAAGGGAAGCAACGTTATGCATATGGATGGAAGGTTCTTGGTTTAAATGGAAAAGATCTCACCACGCAATTTTTTAAAGATAGCGGGTTTGATAGGAATGTAGATCTTATTTCACATGGTTTAGATATAGATGATAATACAGACGGCATTGAGATAATACCAGGAACCTGGGGAGCCGATGGTGGAAATTCTATTGGAACAGTTGGATATTATTATAGAGTTGTTAATGGGAAATTTGGAAAATATTTTATTCGTGATATTAAGCATGAATCTGGCAAAATATTGGATAGCACTTACTTTAGAACAATGCAATTGGCTAAATACCCCAATTTTTCAAAAAATAAAAATGCACTTATTATGTATGACTTTACGAATATAAAAAGAACAGCAATATTATATCAAGCAAGTTGTATTGGAATTCTAAAACCCACATTACAAACCACAACAGGAACAAAGGTTTTTTCATATTGTGATGGAGATACGCTAAAGCTTAGTGCAGCTAGTAATATTAACAAAGGAGATACCTTAAAATGGTATCTAGATAATAAGCTTGTTGGCAATTATAATCCCAATGGCATTTTAACTGCGTTCAATTTTACTGATTCTGGTAAATTATATGTAATAAAAACAGATAGTCTGGGCTGTAAAATTTCATCTGATACAATTGCATTGATTAAAAATCCAATACCTCCCGCACCTCAATTGATAAGAGATTCTGCAAACAATTTAGTGTCAAATTATGCAACAAATATTTGGGCACTTAACGGAACACCCTTGCAACAGTTTAATTGGCCGGGTACAAATGTTAAATTAATTAAACCAACAGCATCTGGTAATTATACCGTTTCAACAGTGCAAAAGGGTTGTTATAGTTTAAAGAGTAGCTATTATTATTTAATAACTGATATTATTAATATAAGTAAAGATGAGTTTATCAAACTCGCCCCTAATCCATTTGTTAATCAACTGAATTTCGATTTTGTGGTTAAAGGCTATCAAAAGCTTAACATAGAAGTATATGATGTAGCCACTGGATCGAAGGTGGCCAATCAGCAAAATATTCCAGCAGGAACTAAAATACAACTTGGTCAACTAGCTAGGGGTACCTATATCGTCAGAGTAACCTCGAATGATAATAAAATAGCCCAACAGTTTAAGATGGTGAAGTTGTAGTAGCAACCTATTTTTAATTACTATCCAACATCGACTTTTTAGGTCGATGTTGTTGTTTACGCCACTTTTTACTAACTAAATTCACTATTTTAGATGAAAGTTTCACTGATTACTAAATTTTAATTAATTGATTATCAGTGATTTAATTCATAATTAGTAAAAAACTAATCAAATTAGTAAAAAAATACTAAATATTTTAGTTTATTAACAGTTTATCCCTATCTTTACATAAATATTAAAGAAAACATAAAACGATTAACCATGAGTAACCCAAATGTAGAAAAATTAAAAGCCTTAAAATTAACAATTGATAAAATTGATAAGGATTACGGCAAAGGAAGCGTGATGATGATGAATGAGCGCAGCCAAGAACCTCAGGAAGTAATTTCAACAGGTTCCATTGGTTTGGATACAGCCTTGGGCATTGGTGGATTACCAAAAGGAAGAATCGTTGAAATATACGGACCAGAATCTTCAGGTAAAACAACTGTTGCAATTCATGTAATTGCAGAAGCTCAAAAAAAGGGCGGTATGTGTGCAATTATAGATGCGGAACATGCATTTGATAGTGCCTATGCAAAAAGATTAGGCGTGGATGTAGATAATTTATTAGTGTCTCAACCTGATTATGGTGAGCAAGCTTTAGAAATTGCAGATCGCTTAATATTATCAGGAGCGATTGATGTATTAGTAATAGATTCTGTTGCAGCACTTGTTCCAAAAAGTGAATTAGAAGGTGAGATGGGCGACTCGAAAATGGGGCTACACGCGCGTTTGATGAGTCAGGCATTAAGAAAATTAACTGCGACTATTAATAAAACAAACACGATTTGTATTTTCATTAATCAGCTTCGTGAAAAAATTGGTATTGTTTTTGGTAACCCAGAAACAACTACTGGCGGTAATGCATTAAAGTTTTATGCTTCAGTTCGTTTAGATATTAGAAGAATGGCACAAATTAAAGATGGTGATGAAGCAATTGGAAATAGAGTAAAAGTGAAAGTGGTTAAAAATAAAGTGGCGCCTCCTTTCAGAGCTGCTGAGTTTGAAATTATTTTTGGCGAAGGAATTAGCAAGATTGGAGAAATTATTGATATGGGCGTTGAATTAGAGATCATACAAAAATCAGGAAGCTGGTTTAGTTATGACGCTAACAAACTAGGACAGGGCCGTGATTCAGTAAAAACAATATTACACGACAATCCAGAAATGGCCAATGAAATTGAAGCTAAGATTAGGGCTAAAATAGCCGCTAATGTGGAGGCTGCTGCTTCAAAATAGTCAAGAGTTTTTGTTTTTAGTTAGTTAGTAAGTACAACCGCATCATTTATGGTGCGGTTTTTTTATATTTATACAAACTTTACTCCTTGGTTTACCTGCTAAAATTATTGATACGTGCTGCTTTGTTTATTTTTTGTAAAAAAATTTACATTAAAAACAAATCGCTAGTAAATACCAAGGGCCCATTATTAATCATTGCAAATCATCCCAATTCTTTTTTAGATGCAGTAATCATTGGCGCGCAGTATAGCAGAAGAGTTTATTTTTTAGCAAGAGGAGATGTGTTCACAAAAAAACACCATCGCTATTTATTGGGACTTTTAAATATGATTCCTGTTTATAGATTGCGGGAGGGCCGAGAGTTTTTGAATTTAAACGAGTATGCATTTGTGGCTTCAAAAAACTTATTAGCCAAAGGCGAAGCAGTATTAATTTTTATTGAAGGCATTTGTTTAAATACCAACGAACTGCAGCCTTTTAAAAAGGGCACAACTCGTATTTTACAAGGTACCCAGGAACTTGGCGTATTTCCAAGTATCCATGTGGTAGGTATAGGGTATGATAATTTCCGTGGCGTAGGTAAGTATGTAAATGTGGTGTATAATGATTTTCCTTATACCAAAACAATTATCACCGCCAAGGATCGTGTTGAATTTAATAGTGCCGTATTTGCATTACTCAATAAAAATATTATTACACCAATTGTTCCTCCTTTTAATAATTCTTTGGCGCGCAAATTAAGATTTGCTTTTGCGCGCGCCATTTATTATTTACAAGCACCTTATTATTTTCCATTGCGTCGTTTTGTTGCGCGCGTAACAAAAAATACAGTGTTTTATGATTCAGTTTTGTTTGCTGTTTTACTTTTTACCTATCCCCTATTTCTACTGATTATTTTTGTATTACTTTATCAATTATCAATACCCCTTCCAATTATATTAATTACCTTGGTCGCTATTCCTCTTGTTAGTAAATTTGCAAGTAAGTAGCCACACTTTAAAATATTTTGATCATGAAAGAACATATGCGTCGTTTTGAAAAAGAAAAGAAAATTGCACTAATAGCGCACGACAATAAAAAAAAGGACTTAATAGAGTGGGCTACATACAATAAAAAAGCTTTAGCAAAACATAAGTTAGTTGCCACCGGAACCACAGGTAAATTAATTGAGGAAGCGCTGGATCGAAAAATAACAAAAGTTTTAAGCGGTCCATTGGGTGGGGATCAACAAATAGGTGCAATGATTGCTTCGGGCGATATTGATATGGTATTTTTCTTTTTTGATCCTATGGAAGCGCAACCACATGATAGTGATGTAAAGGCATTGCTAAGATTAGTGGTGGCCTGGAACCTACCCATGGCTTGCGATCGCACCACGGCTGATTTTTTAATCACTTCAAAATTTATGCAGGAAGTTTATGAATATAAACTTCCCGACTATACCCATTACTTATCTAGAAATATAGAAAAGCCATAAACATTAAGAGGCATTTTACATAATAACATTTTTAAAATTCAAATTATGACCATGAAAAAAATATTCGCACCGTTTACGCTATTATTAATAAGCACTCTTTCAGTTTCTGCACAAAAATCAATCACTGGTTTTAAAAATACAGACAAACAATTAAAAATTGAAGCGGATTTTGATGCACAGCTAAATGCAAAACGTGTTGGCGAAAACATAAAGTTATTATCATCTGTTCCACATCATGTTGGATCAGTCGGCGGAAAATTTGTTGCGTCTGAAATTGCAAAAGTTTTTAAAGATAATGGTTGGGATACTAAAATAGAAACCTACCAGTTAATGTTTCCAACACCAATTACACGCGTATTAGAAATGAGCGGTGTCACTAATTTTAAAGCAGTATTAAAAGAGCCTTCCTTTAAAGAAGATGCCACATCAGGACAACCAGACCAACTACCTACTTATAATTGCTGGAGCGCAGATGGTGATGTAACTGCTAATTTGGTTTTTGTAAATTACGGCTTACCTGAGGATTATGAAACACTAGCCAAATATGGTATTGATGTTAAAGGAAAAATAGTGATTGCCAAATACGGTCGTAGCTGGAGAGGCATAAAACCAAAAGTTGCACAAGAGCATGGTGCTATTGGTTGTTTAATTTATTCTGATCCAGCGGATGATGGTTATAGTGCAGGTGATATCTATCCTATTGGCGCATTTAAAAATGATCAAACCGTGCAACGTGGCTCAATTATGGATATGGTTATTTATCCGGGGGATCCTACCACACCGAATATTGCATCTACCGCTAATGCGCCAAGAGTGAATCATAACGATGCAGAAAACTTATTAAAGATTCCTGTACTTCCAATTAGCTACGGTGATGCAATGCCACTATTAAAAGATATGGCAGGTCCGGTAGCTCCTAAGGATTGGGCGGGTGCTTTACCCATTACTTATCATATTGGGCCAAGTAAATCAAAAGTGCATTTGAAATTAGCATTTGATTGGAAGTTAAGACCAGGCTTAAACGTTATTGCAACCATTAAGGGTTCGGAATATCCAGATCAGTGGATTATTAGGGGTAATCACCATGATGCATGGGTAAACGGCGCGAATGATCCAATCAGTGGTATCGCTGCAGAACTTGAAGAGGCAATTGCCATAGGAGGCTTATTAAAACAAGGATGGAAACCAAAACGTACATTAATCTATTGTGCTTGGGATGCGGAAGAACCAGGTTTGATGGGTTCCACAGAGTGGGTCGAAGATCACGCACTTGAATTACAAGCAAAGGCAGTTGCATATATAAATTCAGATGGCAATGGCCGTGGATTTTTGGGCGTGCAAGGCTCTCACGGTTTATCTAATTTTGTAACGGATATCAGTAAATCGGTGATTGATCCGCAAGCGGGTGTTTCTGTATTTGAAAGACAGAAGGCGAATAGTGCAACCAATGCAAGCACAAGTAAATCAAAAAAAGAAATTTTTGAAGCAACCACCTATCCATTAGGTGCCATGGGCTCGGGCTCGGATTACTCTTCCTTCATACAGCATATAGGCGTTCCTTCATTAAATATTGGTTACGGTGGTGAAGATGCGGGCGGCGAGTATCATTCTATTTATGATTCTTATGATCACTACGCGCGATTCAAGGATGCAGAATTTAAATATGGCGTAACCCTTGCTAAAACATCAGGACGCGCAGTGCTTCGTTTATCTGAAGCAGATGTACTTCCTTTTGATTTCACTGCATTACATAAAACCATCAAAGGATATATTACCGAGTTAGTTTCGAATGTAGATGCACTTCGTGAAAAAGCGCAGGTGGAAAATGATTTGATTAAAAACAATGCATATACAATTGCAGCCGATCCAACAACCAAATTAGCAACACCTACATTATTAACCGAGGTTCCTTTTGTTGATTTTTCTTCCCTATTAAATGCATTAGCAACATTAGAAAAATCGGCACAAAAATTAGAACAATTAAAAGCAAGGGCAGATGCAAATAAATTAGCTGCAATTAATGCAAAAATATATTCAGCGGAACAATCCTTGTTACTCCCCGCTGGTTTGCCGCGCCGACCATGGTATAAACATAGTTTGTATGCACCAGGATTTTATACAGGATATGGTGTAAAAACAGTACCGGGTGTTCGTGAAGCCATTGAACAACAAAATTGGCCTGAAACACAACAGCAAATAACCGCAGTAGCAAATGCAATAAATAAATTTTCTTCTTATTTAGATGCACTATAGGGTGTAAATTTGCCAATGCCGTTTCAACTTCAATCTAGTTATACACCTTCTGGTGATCAGCCTGCAGCAATTGCACAGCTAACCGAAGCGGTGCAAGCGGGTGATCGTTATCAAACTTTATTGGGTGTAACTGGAAGTGGTAAAACATTTACCATTGCGAATTTGATTCAAAATGTGCAAAGACCTACACTTATATTAACGCACAATAAAACATTGGTTGCGCAATTATATGGTGAGTTCAAACAGTTTTTTCCGAACAACGCAGTAGGATATTTTGTTTCCTATTATGACTATTATCAACCAGAAGCTTATTTACCAACTTCGGGTGTTTATATTGAAAAGGATTTAAGTATTAACGAGGAATTAGATAAGCTACGACTTCAAGCCACTGCGCATTTATTAAGTGGTCGTCGAGATATTATTATTGTTGCCAGCGTGAGTTGTATTTATGGAATGGGGAATCCTACTGAATATGAAAATGGAATTATTCGTATTGAAAAAGGTATGGTGATTTCCAGACAAGCATTTTTACACGCATTGGTCAATAGCTTATACCACAGAACTGTCACTGAATTTGATCGTGGTGGTTTTAGGGTGCAAGGAGACACGGTAGATATTCGATTACCGTATGTTGATTATGGTTACCGGATTACATTTTTTGGTGATGAAATTGAATCCATAGAAAGCATTGAAATAGAGACAGGCAAAAGAATTGAGGAGATGGAGAATGCGGCAATTTTTCCTGCGAACTTATATCTCGCGCCGAAGGAAATGGTGCAACA
>CAJBLA010000192.1 GCA_903953815.1 uncultured Bacteroidota bacterium
ATATATTAATCTCTTTTTTCATTTTGTTTAATATTATTTGAAAAAAATTAAACAAAAAAGCTCACTAGAGTCATATTTTTGTTTAACTTTACACATTAAATGTTAAACATAATAATATGTCAACCGCAGAATTTACACTCTTACTAACTGAAAATGCTGATTTTTTAAAGCCTTTTGCAATTAATTTGACGAAGGATCATGAATCTGCAAAGGATTTATTTCAGGATACTTTATTTAGGGCTTTGTCCAATAAGGACAAGTATAATGTAGGTACGAATATTAAGGCATGGTTATACACAATCATGCGTAATATATTCATCAATGATTATCGTCGTAAGGCAAAGCAAGCCACTGTTTTGGATAATAGTCCGAATGATTTTTTGATTGATCAAACCAGGGTCAAGGTGCTAAATGATGGTGTAACAAATTTGAATTTAAAAGAGGTAAATAAAATGATTTATGATCTACCAGATTTGTTTAGAACCCCATTTATTTTGTATTTTGAAGGCTATAAATACAATGAAATATCAGATGCGTTAAATGAACCGCTTGGTACTATTAAAAGTAGAATTCACTTTGCGCGAAAGATATTGAAACAAAAAATAGAGCGATATTAATCAATGACTACACATTCCAATAAAGCATTAGTGATTGGAGCCGGTTTTGCTGGCTTGTCTGCTGCTTCTTTTTTAGCAAAAAAAGGTTGGGCTGTAACGATCGTTGAAAAAAATGAAATGGCCGGTGGGCGCGCACGAAAATTTGAAGCGGAAGGATTTACATTTGATATGGGCCCAAGCTGGTATTGGATGCCAGATGTATTTGAAAAATATTTTGGTTCTTTTGGAAAAAAAGTTTCAGATTTCTATGAAATACAAAGATTAGATCCTTCCTATCGTGTTTATTTTGAAAAAGCAACTTGGGATTTGCCTGCGAACTATGAGGCACTGAAAAATTTGTTTGAATCCATTGAGCCTGGTGCGGCTAATGCTTTAGATTTATTTTTAGCAGAAGCAAAGTATAAATATGAAGTAGGTGTAGGCAAATTAGTTTATCAGCCAAGTTTATCTATCACTGAGTTTATTGATTATGAATTAATCAAAGGGGTTTTTAAGTTGGATGTTTTTCAGTCCATGAAAACGCATATTGCTCGATACTTTAAGCACCCTTATATTCAGTTTTTAATGGAGTTCCCTGTCTTGTTTTTAGGGGCCTTACCTGAAAATACGCCAGCATTATATAGCTTAATGAACTATGCAGATATCAAGGGAGGCACCTGGTATCCTCAGCATGGCATGTATAGTATTGTGGAAGCGATGGTTAAAGTAGCCAAATCATTGGGTGTGCAATTTAAACTAGGAGAAGAGGTAATGCAAATTGTGGTAGAAAACGGAATTGCAACCAAGGTTATTTCAAAAGTGAATGAAACAGGGATGCAGGAAGATTATTCATTTGATGTATTAATAGGTGCCGGCGATTATCATCATATTGAAACTAAGTTGTTGGAAAAAAAATACCAAAGTTATTCCGCAAAATATTGGGACAGTCGCGTTCTGGCACCAAGTTCGCTATTGTATTATGTAGGGCTAAATAAAAAATTGAAGGGGGTTACGCATCATTCCTTATTTTTTGATTCTGATTTTTCAGTGCATGGAAGTGAAATATATAGTAACCCAATGTGGCCATCTAATCCGCTATTTTATGCCAGTGTGCCTTCTGTTACGGATCCTACTGTTGCTCCAGTTGGATGTGAAAATTTATTTTTACTCATTCCAATAGCAGCTGGATTGGAGGGAGATACAGCGGATGTTCGGGAAAAATATTTCAATTTGATTATTGAGCGATTAGAAAAAAAATGGGGGCAAACAATCACTGATGCCATCGTATATAAGCGTTCATACGCAGTAGCTGATTTTAAGAATGATTATCACTCATTTAAAGGGAATGCATACGGATTAGCAAATACATTACTTCAAACCGCATTTTTAAAGCCAAGTTGTAAAAGTAAAAAAATAAATAATTTATATTACACTGGTCAATTAACGGTACCTGGCCCAGGGGTGCCGCCAAGTTTAATTAGTGGGGAAGTAGTAGCGAATTTAATATGCAAACAATATAATAAACTATAACAATTATGTCAACTTTAAACTTGTATGATCAAGCTACGGCCTATAGTAGTAAGTATACAACCTTAATGTATAGTTCAAGTTTTTCTTCTGCGATAAAGTTATTACATAAGGATTTGAGACAACCTATATTTGATATATATGGTTTTGTGCGATTTGCAGATGAAATTGTAGATACTTTTCATGATTATGATAAAGTTGCCCTATTGCAACAATTCAAATTGGATACTTATCAGGCTTTATCCCAGGGGATCAGTATGAATCCTATTTTACATAGGTTTCAATTAACTTTTAATAAATATAAAATTGACACTGCACTATTAGATGCATTTTTATTGAGTATGGAAATGGATTTATCTAAACAGCAGTATGATGATCAAACTTATAACACCTATATCTATGGTAGTGCTGAAGTGGTTGGTTTAATGTGTTTGTACATATTTTGCGAGGGCAATCAAGCGCAATTTGAAGAATTAAAGCCGTCGGCACAAAGTTTGGGAGCCGCATTTCAAAAAGTTAATTTTTTAAGGGATATCAAGGCAGATTTTGAAGGTTTGGATAGAATGTATTTCCCTAATTGTGATTTTTCTAATTTTTCACAAGCAGACAAAGATAAAATTGAGGAGGATATTCAAAATGATTTTTCAATTGCACTTGCAGGTATTAAGCACTTGCCATTAAAGGCGCGTTTTGGGGTATATGTCGCTTTTAAATATTATTACTCGTTATTTAAAAAAATAAAAAAAGTACACCCGCATTCAATCTTGAAAACAAGAATTAGAATTCCTGATTATGGAAAAATTTTCATTCTAGCCAAGGCAAGTATTCGTAGTCAATTAAATTTATTTTAAAAATTCAATAAGTGGAGCAAGTAATATTAGTAGATGTGGATGATTGTGAAATTGGCTTAATGGAAAAAATGGAAGCGCATAAGCAAGCTGTTTTACATCGCGCTTTTAGTGTTTTTTTATTTAATACACAGGGCAAAATGTTATTACAACAAAGGGCATTAACCAAGTATCATAGTGCAGGCTTATGGACGAACACTTGTTGTAGTCATCCACGACCAGGGGAGACACTTGAAAATGCGGTATCAAGAAGGTTGATGGAAGAGATGGGAATTACCGCAAAAGTCTCAAAAGCATTTGATTTCATATATCAGGCAGCATTGCCTGATCATTTAAACGAACACGAATTCGATCATGTTTTTATAGGAAATTTTGATGATGAAGTGCGTCCTAATCATTTAGAAGTAGCTAATTTTGTATATCAAAGTATGGAAGAGATTGCCGCCAACTTGCAATCACACCCTGAGAAATACACGGTATGGTTTAAAATTGCTTTTCCAAAAGTGGTCGAGTGGTATCAATCTAATTCTTCATTAAGTTAAAATATATTTTTATGAGTTTTTTATTTGTAATGTTATTGACATTTTTGGTAATGGAAGGAATTACTTGGTTAACACATAAGTATGTTATGCATGGATTTTTGTGGGTTTTACATGAGGATCATCACCAACCTACCGGCCATATATTTGAAAAAAATGACGCATTTTTTTTAATTTTTGCTATCCCAAGCATGCTATGTATATTTTTTGGGACATTTAAAAATATGCCATGGTTAGCGGGTTTAGGAACTGGGGTAGCGATGTATGGGTTTGCTTATTTTGTAGTTCATGAAGTGATCATTCACCAACGTATCAAATGGTTTACACGTTCTAATATACGTTATATTAAGGTATTACGTTGGGCACATAAAATGCATCACAAGCATTTAGACAAGCATGAAGGAGAAAGCTTTGGCATGTTATATGTATCAAAAAAATATTGGGATAAAGTGAAGCGCGACGAAGCAATACAAAATAACGGTTAAATATTTATGAGTAATGCAAATTCGCCGAACCCAGCTCCATTAACCTATGATTATATAATCGCAGGTGCCGGAGGTGCTGGCTTATCCTTGTTGCATTACCTACTAGCTTCTCCTATTCTGTCAAATAAGCAAATTTTAGTAATTGATCAGTCATTGAATAAAACGAATGATCGAACCTGGTGTTTTTGGGAGACGGGTAATCATGAGTTTGAATCATTAGTGCATCATCGTTGGGAGGCAATTTCAATTCATTCGAAATCCTTTTCTAAAGAATTGCCCACATCCCCTTTTTCATACAAAATGATACAAGGGATAGATTTTTATAATTATGTAATGACTGCTGCTAAATTAAAACCAAATGTTCATTGGGTGGAAGCAGCAATTTCAAATATTACGGAAATTAATTTTCAGCAACCACAAAAGGAAGTTTTAATTGAATGGGGAGGTGGATCTGCCAAAGCAAAAATGGTATTTACAAGCATCCTTCCTTTTCAAATGAATAATTTAGCAAGTGCCAGTAAATATGATTCAAGAAATCAGTCATCTACTCATTTACCTTTTTTATGGCAACATTTCAAAGGAAGAACGGTCACTTTTAATCAGCCAGTCTTCGATCAAAAAGTGGCGAGGTTGATGGATTTTAATGTACCGCAACATGGGGCCACCGCATTTATGTATGTATTGCCTATCAACGAAATGCAGGCTTTGGTGGAATACACCTTGTTCTCTGATCAAATTTTGGCAATTTCCGAGTATGATAAAGTATTAAATGAATATTTAGCCAAGCATTATCCTGATGATACTTACACAATTCAGCATGAGGAGATTGGGGCAATTCCAATGACCCAACAAATTTTTTCAAATTTTAAATCGCCTATATATGCTATTGGAGCATTAGGCTTAGCTATTAAAGCAAGTACTGGTTATGCTTTTCAGTTTATTCAGCAACAGTGTAAAAGTATTGTTGCGCAATTAGAACAAGGGTCAGCAATAAATACGAATGTTCATAACACGAGACATCGCTTTTATGATGCTGTTTTATTATATATTTTATATCATCACAAAATGGAAGGGGCGGAAATATTTAAACGAATATTTGCCAAAAATAATGCGGCTACTGTTTTTAAGTTCCTTTCCAATACGTCTACCCTATGGGAGGATATTCAAATAATGCGCTCCCTACCCACCCATATATTTTTACCTGCAGCGATTACTGTTTTGTGTCGGCGGGGATAGGGTTATACCTTTTTCGTTTTTATTTTACTAATTTTGCGCTATGGCCTTGTAGTATAACGGATAGTACATGAGTTTCCGAAACTCCAAATCCAAGTTCGATCCTTGGCGAGGCCACAAATCCTTTCAACGAAGTTGAAAGGATTTTTTATTAAAGAGTAAATCAAGCTTGCTTGAATTTACGATGAAATAAAAAATCCCAACAGTACCGAGCATCGGTACTGTTGAAAAGGTTTGGGTAAGTCTAGATTTTTATTTATTTTGTTTTAAATTAGTAGTTATGAAAAAGCACCTGCTATTATTTACTTGTCTTTTGTCATTCCAGTTGACACAAAGCCAAACTCCAGTTGTAAATCTGCAAACGGATGTATTAGTCATTGGCGGAACGGCGAGTGGTATTAGCGCGGGAATTCAATCCGCAAGGTTGGGGGTGAACACTTTAGTAGTTGAAGAAACGCCTTGGCTAGGGGGCATGTTGACATCAGCAGGGGTACCTGCATTTGATGGAAATAATGCGATGCCTGCTGGATTATTTGGTGAATTTCGCCAACATTTATATGATTATTATGGAGGAGCGAATGCAGTTTCAACGGGTTGGGTAAGTAATACTTTATTTGAACCACATATTGGCGATAGTATCTTTAAATCAATGGCGCGTAATGAGCAGCTTTTAACAGTAAAATATAATTACCAATTCAAAAGCGTTATTAAAAACGGGCATACAATTATTGGTGCAGAATTCTATGAAATAAATACAGGTGCTCAATTAATTGTAAAAGCCAAAAGGGTCATTGATGCCACTGAGTTAGGAGATGCCTTGGCTTCCGCCAAAGTTCCTTATGACCTTGGAATGGAATCCAATGATATTACCGGTGAACAAGTAAATTTAGCTGGCGCCAATGATATTATACAGGACATTACCTATGTCGGTATTTTAAAAGATTATGGTTCACCGCAACCTTTGATCCCTAGGCCCATTAATTATGATTCCACCGAATTCGATGGGAGTAATACCTCTTTTTATAAAGATACCAATCGAAAACGTCCTTCGGTAGATGCAAAAAAAATGTTAGAATATGGGAAGCTACCTAATAATAAATACATGTTAAACTGGCCCATTTATGGCAATGATATTTATTTGAATGTGGTGGAGAAAACGCCCAAGCAAAGGGAGGCATTACTTGAACAGGCAAAGCAACAAACACTAAGATTTGTTTATTTTATTCAAAAGGATTTAGGTTTTAATCATTTGGCATTAGCAGATGATGAATTTCCAACCAAGGATAAATTAGCATTATATCCTTATCATCGAGAATCTCGAAGGATGCATGGCATGGTGCGCATGTTGGTGCAACATGTATCTAAACCATTTGATACACCACAGCCTTTGTTTACGACGGGCATAGCTGTGGGGGATTATCCTGTTGACCATCATCATAAAAAAAATAGTGCAGCACCGCAGCATTTAGAATTTTTTCCAGTGCCCTCCTTTAATATTCCATTGGGTGCTTTAATTCCAAAAGCGGTAAGTAATTTTATTGTTGCTGAAAAATCAATAAGTGTTTCAAATATTGTCAATGGTACCACAAGACTCCAACCCTGTGTCATGCAAATAGGGCAAGCGTCAGGTTTATTGGCTGCCTTAAGTATTAAAAATAGGGTAGATCCTAAAAATATTTCAGTACGTCAAGTGCAACAAGCTTTATTGGATGCGAACGGATATATCATGCCCTATAAGGATGTGACACAAAAGGATCGCTATTTTAAAGCAATCCAGAAAATTGGGGCTACCGGCTTATTACGTGGTGTGGGTGTTCCTACTGGATGGGCTAATGCCAGTTATTTCAATCCCAACGATAAAGTTAAATTGGATGAATTTTCAATTGCATGGAACAAAAAATTTATAGCTCATTCTTTGAAAAGCGGCAATGACTTAACTATTAGTGATGCATTATTTGTTGCGGCTAAATTATCAAATACCTCCGTAGAAAAAATAAAAAGCAGTTTTGAGCTAAAATGGAAATCAAGCGGGCTAGAAAATTATGATTTGCAAAGACCCATATTGCGCTACGAATTAGCGGCAATCTTAGACCAATACAATGTATTCAATATTTTTGATGTTGATATTTACGGAAACTATACCAAGTTGTAGTGCAACTATTTTTCAGGTGTTAATTTTTGTGTATAGGTTTTATTAAATTGGTAGCTAATGGTCAATTTAAAATTTCTGACATTTGTTATGCTATAGCTATCAATGATAAAATTGGGGCCTTCTGTATGACCTTTATATTTAGTTAAGCCAAAAGGATCTGTTGCTGAAACATTGATATTCACCTTTTTGTTCATTAATTTTCGTTGCAAACTAATTTGCATAGTTATATTACTTCTTGATATTCCCTGTGGCGTTGCAAAGCTGTTGTATTTATTGTTTGCTTCAATGGTGGTAAGGCTGTTGGGCATAAAGCTATAGTTGAGACCAGTATAGTAGGAGCCGCCATCCATATATTTGTACATTATTTTATCAATTGGACTGTATTTGTTATAATGCATACCTGAGCTCAAATTAACTTTAAACTTTCTAGTGATGGTAATGCCTGACCAAAAATTAAAATGATATTCCTCTTGGTCAGAAATGTTTTGGTAGGTGGTTTGTGTTCTACCTGTAGCCACTAGCGTTCGAATTGTAGTAAATACATCTTTTACTTTATTGTATCCAAAACTGCTATTGATATTTAATTTATTAGAGTTGTAACCTAAATTATATTCGATATTTTGCGTTAATGTAGGATTGATTAATGGATTTCCAAAACGTATATTATAGGGGTCGGTGTAATCAATATTTGGATTAAGCTCCATAATGCTTGGCCTTCTAATTGTTTCTCTAATGGTAATCGTGCTATTTAATTTACTGCTAAATTCTTTCCTGAAAGAAATATTGGGTAAAAAACGCCAATAGTCATTCCTTGTATTTGGAGTAACGCCTTTAAGAAAATGAAAGCTGGTTAAGGTATATTCTGCTTGTTCTCCGATTGATATTCGCCAACCTTTATTTAAAAGAAAAGTAATACCAATGCGACTTGTCGTTATACCTTGATTAAAAATAAAATTACTACTCAACAATTCATTATTATTAATCGTATTCGTTGCTTTATTTAAATAGGAAGCATTTAATATAGTATGATCATCGTTATTGGTAAAGTTAACTCCGGTATTTAGGAGAATTTTTTCATTTTTAACCAATGGTTTGCTATAATTTGTTCTTATATAATAGGAGGTAGTATAAGTATCAATAAATTGGTTTTGGGTGGAATCCTGCCCACTCGGTGTTAAATCATTTAAAAGAAATTGTTGATAAAATCTTTTATCATTCACGCCTTTGCCAAAATTCAATCCAGTATGAATATTTAATTTTTCACTCTTTTGTTTTGCGCCTTTCCAATTATAGGTGCCAGAAAACCCATGATTATAAGTATTACCATCATAATCTACTGTTCTTTTACTTGCTCTCCATACTTGTGCTTGCTTATTTACATTGGTATAGTCCGCATTGGTAACATTATCAATATTACTTATAATACCCTGGTATACCAGCTCTATGTTTTTTCGTTTATTAATATCAATATTGGACTCCAGTCGGACGGTTGGACTGGTTGTTTTATTGACATAGTTGCTTTTGGTATAGAAGAAATTGGTTGAATCTGAATAAATATTTTGTCTTGTGGATCTGGAATTGCCAATTACGTTATACTTAGCAATATTGAAATGTCCATTGAACGTTATTTTTTTTGATTTATAACTTAAATAAGTGCCTCCTGTTCTTTGTCCATTGGTACCCGCGCTTAACCAAAGCTTTTGGTAGTAGCCTACGCGACCTTTTTTAGTCACAATATTAATGACACTTCCATCGTAAGTTGCATATTCGGGCGGGGGCGTTTGCATTAACTCTACTTTCTCTACCATATTAGCGGGTAAGCTTTCGAGTAATTCAGACAGCTGTTGCGCATTCAAGTTGGAAGGCTTTTCATCAATTAAAATGAGCGGGGCCTTCCCTTTTACAGTAATACTGCCGTCAGGGTTGGCGTTGACCATTGGCATATTTTTTAGCATTTCAGCGGTACTTGCCCCATTGCTTAATGGGCTTTCGCCAACATTATAAGTTAGGATACCATCTTTTTCTTCAATTAACTTTTTTTCCGAATACACCACCACTTCTTGTAACATGGTTGAAGAATCCTTCAATTGAATTTCACTAAAATATATTTCATCTTTTTCTGCTCTCAATAATATGCTGTCAATGGTAAATAAAGAAAAGCCAAGTGCTTTTACATTAATTTGATAATAATCAAAAGGGATTTTTTCAAATAAAAATTCTCCGTTTTTATCGGAGGTAATTATTTTATTATTTTTCGCATCTGATTTAGAATACAACATGACGGTTGATCCAGGAACGGGCTTTCCGTTTTTTGCATCTTGAATGGTTCCAGAAAGGTTCCCTACAAATTTTGGTTTCAATGTAGTTTGGCCGATTCCATGGATCGTCCAAAGCAAAGAAAATATGATGATAAATTGATATTTCATGTAGCGTGTCAAAACTAAACAATTATGACAAAAAAAAGGCTTCATTTTGATGAAGCCTTTAGATATTTTATAAGTGGTACTTTATTTCAAAGAAGCGAGGTCAATGACAAAGCGATATTTGACATCTCCTTTAAGCATTCGGTCGTATGCCTCATTAATTTTTTGCATAGGAATTACTTCTATCTCAGAAACTATATTATGTTCTGCACAATAGTCCAACATCTCCTGTGTTTCTTTCATACCACCAATACATGAACCAATCACACTGCGTCTATTGGTCACTAATGAAAAAGGCTGCACTTTAGGCGACTCAATGGGTAATCCTACTACCATTAATTTTCCATCGATGCCTAATAAATTTAGATAGGTGGTATAGTCATGATTTGCTGAAATGGCATCAAGTACAACATCAAAATAGCTGCTATACTTACTCATTGCTTCTTTATCAGTGCTTACTAAAAAATGGGTAGCGCCTAGTTTTTTTGCATCCGCTTCCTTTGATGGAGATGTACTTATTACTGTTACCTCGGCACCAAATGATACTGCAAATTTTACACCCATATGTCCTAGGCCACCTAAACCTACCACAGCCACCTTCATTCCTTTTTTTACACCTGCATAAACCAAAGGGGAATAGGTAGTGATTCCTGCACATAATAAGGGAGCCACTGCTGCTAATGGCAATGTAGGAGCTATTTTAAAAGTATAGTATTCGTCCACTACAATTTTAGTTGAATAGCCACCCATGGTAATTTTATCACTATTTCTTTCCTTGTTATTGTAAGTACCAACAAAACCTTCTTCGCAATATTGTTCTAAATCTTGTGCGCATGTTTTGCAAGTTTTGCAACTATCCACCATCACGCCTACACCAGCAAGATCGCCCACTTTAAACTTAGTTACATTAGCGCCTACGGATAAAACGGTACCCACAATTTCATGTCCGGGTACCATTGGGTATTGTGATCCACCCCATTCATTTTTTACTTGATGTAAATCACTATGGCAAACACCACAAAATAAAATGTCAATTTGAACATCATCTGGACCAACCGCTCTTCTTTCAAAATTGTATGCTTCTAATGGTGTATTAGCAGACATTGCTGCGTATGAATTAACTGGGATCATTTCTTTTTATTTAATGAATATTAAAATTTGCTAGATATACTTATACCGTAGGTAGCAGGATCACCTAAATGAACTGCACCAAAATCATAGGCATAGGAGATATATTTTTGGTTCAATATATTTTTTGACCACAAAACAACACTCATTTTGTTTTTATTGATTCCAATATTGAAATTATTTATACAATATGGGCTTTGTTTTATTTCGTTACTACTATCAAAATAGGTATTTCCAATAAACTTAGTTTCGCTTCTTATAAAACCACTCACTTTTGCATTGATAGTTTTACTGTATTGTATTGCAATTGCGTTGGAATTGTCAGGCGTAAATAATGGGCGCTTACCAGTTGCTTCAATTATGGCATTGGTGATACCTCCGTTATATTGGATCATGATACCTTTTGCAGGTGTGTACATAATTTCAGCTTCTACACCTTTGCTATTTAAGACGCCTGTATTTTTTATGATGGTAATCGCATCAGGTAAAACAAGTGTGGGTACTTGCGCATCCTTGATATTTATATAGAATACAGAGATGTTTAATTTTAAAGTGTTGTTTAACCAAGTATTTTTAATTCCTGCTTCAAAATTATTGCTGTGCTCTGGAAGGTAGCCAATCAAAGGTGGTTGTGAAGGATCGGAGCCTAATGGGCTCAATCCACCAGTGCGATATCCTTTACTATACATTGCATATACTAGTGAAGCTGTATTTAAATTATAATCCAATGAAATTTTTGGTGACCATGCATTAAAGTTGATGCTTGCACTGGTATCTGATACAATTTGAAAAAAATTAGGGGAGGGGTCGTGCTGATAAAAGCCTGCCACTGTTTGATCTTGCTGCTCGTAATCATTTCTTAATCCAAAAGTTATATTTAGTTTACTAGTTAATGCATAGGTTGCTTGTCCAAAAAAAGCAATACCCTTTTTGGTTGTACTGGTACTGTTCATTAATGTGAATAAAGAATCGCCAATCATCATTAAGTTAGCGTCTTTGCCAAAACGGGTTCCTTGTTTTACAGGTGCATCTTGATAAAAAAGATATGCACCAGCAGTCCAGTTTAAACGATTATTTGCAGTTGGAGAAGAACTCCATTTGAATTCTTGCGTATATGCTTTGATATTGTTCCAGCTTTTTCCATAATTATTTACGACAGTAATGGCATCAATAGGTGAAAAATCACCATCGATAGGTAAATCATAATACCTGTAATTTTTTTGGTATGCGGTGATACTACTAAAATTAATTTTATTACCGGTATGTTGAATGGCTAAAGACGTATTCAGTGTATTATCCATCATGGTTGTAATGCCATTTTGATTTAATCTGAATGGATTACTGAACGCTTCTTCTACTCCAAAAACTAATGGGAAAGCACCTTTATTTTCACTATTATAATGTTTTACATTTAAAGTAGCCTGCCAATTATCTGCAGCAATATATTTTACAAAGTAATTGCCACCGAATGCATATTGTTTGTCATAACTGCTTTTATTGAAATCATTCGTATAAAAGCCATTACGATCATTATAAAGCAATGCTGCACCGAAAAATAATTTATCTTTAATAATGGGTGATTTAAAATTTGCATTATACCTGCGAATGCCATAATTACCCACATTCACTTCGCCGCTACCAGTAACTTTATTACTTGGCTGCTTGGTAATAATATTGATAACGCCACCCATCGCGTTTCGGCCATATAAACTTCCTTGTGGGCCGCGTAAAACTTCGATGCGTTCAATGTCGTTCAATGCAGGTATATAAGTATCTAAATTAAATTGATTCACGCCATCAATATAGGTAGCTACTGCAGGATCGTAGGAAGTAGTGGTTATACCTCTTATGGATACTACATCACGATTGTCACCCGGATCGGCACTATATAAATTGGGTACAAATCCACTGATGTCTTTATTATTCCAAAATCTAAATTTTTCTATTTGCGTACTATTAAATGCCGTGATACTGATAGGTACTTTTTGCAGTAGTTCTTCTTTTTTTTGCGCAGTGATAATGACATCTTCTAATTGAACTAATGCATCCGCTAATTTAATTGTTTGAATTTCATTCAAGTTTGACTTAGCTAAAATCGTAATTGAATTTAAACTTGTCGCATAACCTAAAGATGTAATTGCTAATTCATATTTTCCTTCTCGAACATTTTTAAATGTAGCATACCCAATGCTATCACTTATATCTTTAAATGAGGTATTGAGTAAACTAACCGTTGCGCCAATAACTGGTTTTCCAGAAAGAGAAGTGACTTTGACTTTAAAATTACTTTGGCTAATTGCAATTATGCTTGCAAAAGAAAATAATAAAATAAGAACAGAAATTTTTTGGAAGGCAGCTTGGGGGCTTTTTGTTTCAAACATTAATATGAATTTAGGGTGTAAAGGTAGTTTCTATTGATATATTTTTTGGCGCTTTTGCCAATTAATTGTGCATTTTAGATGTATAGTTTTTGGTTTGTTTAAATAGCTTCAATTATCTAATAAATGTATTATACAATAACCAATAAGGCGAGTGGGTCAATACTAATTTCAAGCGTCGCATGATCAGTCAAAAGCGCTTCCCCATCAATATGTAAGGGTTCTTTTTCCTTATATTGAATGGTGATCGATTTTATAGATTGTATATTGACTTTATTTGACTGGTGAATTTTTTTACTAAAAAGTTGCATTACCAATATGCCTGCATTTAAAAAATTTATGGGTTTAATTTTGACCATCTCCAAATAGGCATCTTGTAAATCTGAAAAAGGGGATATATAAGCATTACTCCCAAATTGGCTTGCATTAGCAAAAGTGAGCGAATACACTTTTTGCAACGGGCCTTTATTGATACTAATTTCAATCGGTTTGTACATGGTCAAAGCCGACAAGGTGGCCTTAATATAATTGAAAAAGCCGCGCTTACTACTTTTTGCAAATAGCTGTGCCACTTTTGCATCAAATCCAATTCCTGCGGTGCAAAAAAACATTTTATTATTTACTAAGCCAACATCAATTCCTATTTCATGACCATTTATCGCCCTATCAAGTGCGGCCTCAAATTGTATTGGAATATTTAAGTGTCTTGCTAAGCCATTCCCGGAGCCAATTGGTATAATTCCTAATGGGATGGTTGTTTCAGTTAAAACAGAGGCCACTTCATTTACAGTGCCATCACCACCAACCGCTATTATCCTGCTTGCGTCATCTTCAATCGCTTTTTTTGTAAAATAAGTCGCCTCCAAAGCCTTGGTGGTTTCCCATACTTTGCTATTTGGAACTGCGTATAATTTTTTTAAAATATTCGCCTTACGCGCTGCATTATTATTGCCAGCGTTGGGGTTATATATAAAATGTAACATGGGCTGTAAAATTATTTAATATAATGGATAATTAGTCCTTTTATTTGAGAAATTCAGCCAATTTTACTAATTAATGATGTAAGTCATTTAATTTCCTTTATCGTAAAAATTACTACCTTAGAGCATTGAAAAAGTGATCACTAAATTACATTCACCTTTTTAATAACACCAAAAGGAAGGGCAACTTTATAAAAATTGGGCATCATCATTTTTTTTAGGGCGTCCGTATATCATCCTGATCAAGGTGTCCATTATTAAATCAAGCATTTCATTTATTTATGCGCATTTTTTTTATTTTCTTTTTTATAATAAATAATGTTCATTTATATGCGCAGCTAGATACTACGAAAAAAGTATTACCTGATGTGGTAGTTTTTGCAAATAAATTTCCTGCACTTTCAAAAAATATTGTCCAAAAGGTTGATTTGATCACCGATAAAAATGCAATAAATCAACAATCGAATACGGGCGACATTTTAATACAATCAGGCCAAGTATTTGTTCAAAAAAGTCAATCAGGTGGGGGAAGTCCTGTAATTCGAGGCTTTGAGGCCAGTCGGGTTTTATTAATGGTAGACGGGGTAAGATTAAACAATGCCATTTTCAGAGGAGGGCATTTGCAAAATATCATTACTATTGACAATATGATATTAGATAGGGTGGAAGTGATTTACGGACCATCCTCCACTTTGTATGGTAGTGATGCCTTAGGTGGCGTAGTCAATATGTTTACAAAAAAACCAATTTTAACAACCACTACCAATTGGAAAACAAATGCAAATTTGATCCAACGGTATGCTTCAGGACAAAATGAAAATAGAACACATGTGGATGTTAATATTGCGAATAACAAATGGGCCTATTTAACCTCGTTTACGTATGGAAGTTTTGGAGATTTGCGTCAAGGCGCCAATCGATCAGCCACTTATCCTGATTTTGGGAAACGAACTTTTTATGTGGTTAGAGAGGCGGGTGCTGATGTGGTTAAAGTAAATGAGGATGTAAATGTTCAAAAATTAAGTGGTTATCAACAAACAGATTTATTACAAAAAGTATTGTACAAGCCCAATGAAAATTCAGAACATCTATTGAATATTCAAATTTCAAATTCATCGAATATAAATAGGTATGATCGTTTGACGGAAACAGCTAAAGGCTTACCTGTATACGCAGAATGGTATTATGGGCCCCAGATTCGAAATTTAATTTCCTATAAATATACCACTACAAAATTGCCTGGTTATTTTAGTGACTTAATGGTGACCAGTAGTTTTCAGGATATTGAAGAAAGCAGAATTTCACGCAGGTATAATACCACCGCTAAAGATTTTCGTTTTGAGCGTGTTCATGTGTTGGGAGTGAATGCGGATTTATTACATAAGCAATCCAATGGAGAAATTCATTTAGGCGCTGAATCCTATACCAATTTTGTTCAATCAACTGCAGAACGTTTAAATATTGCTACAAAAGCGTTGAGTAGGATTACAACCAGGTATAGTGATGGCCCTACAAAAATGAGTTATAATGCCTTGTATTTGCAACAAACAAAACAATTAGATGCGCATTGGGTGTTAAATGATGGTATACGACTCAACTTAGTGCAATTAGATGCACGCTTTGCTGATACAACCTTAATGCACTTCCCATTTAATAAAGCAATTCAAAATAATACAGCAGTAACTGGAAATTTAGGTATTGCTTACAATGGTGAAAATGGTTATCGTGCTACCGCAGGTTTAAGTAGTGGATTCAGATCCCCCAATGTAGATGATTTAACAAAAGTGTTTGATACTAAAACTGGTTATGTAGTGGTACCTAATAAAGATTTAAAACCGGAGTATACCTATAACGCAGAAATAAATATATCGCATACTGGTAATATAGCTAGTTGGGGTGCAAGTGTTTTTTATACTTGGTTTAATAATGCCATTGTTGTAAGTAAATATAATTGGAATGGACAAGATAATATTATGTACCAAAATGTTTTGAGTGCGGTGTATGCACCACAAAATCAAGCGAGTGCTAAATTGTATGGATTTAATTTAAATGGTAAATTAAAATTGTTTAACAACACCCAATTACATGGTACTTATACCTATACCAAGGGAACCTATAACAATGGGATTACTTCAATGCCCTTAGATCATATTCCACCAGCATATGGACGCGTTGGTTTAAAAAAAGGAGCTGATAAATTTAATGTAGAAGGATTTATTTTATTCAATGGCTGGAAGCGTAAGAGTGATTACAATTTAAATGGAGAAGATAATGAACAGTATGCTACTCCGGAGGGGATGCCTAGTTGGATGACTGTCAATTTTTCAAGTTATTATACCCCAAACAAAAAATTAAGCTTGGGTGTGCAGATTGAAAATATAGCTGATAAAAATTACCGGTATTTTGCAAGTGGCATTTCTGCAGTGGGCCGAAATTTCATTGTAAGTTGTAGGGTATCATTGTAAACGCATTCTTAATTTTATACAAAGGGGGCCGGATTCCGACCCCCTTTGTATTTGTCATACCATTTGATTGTTTTTTCTATTTATTTAGTTAAATTTAAAAATAATTGAAACGAGTGCGCATTAATGATGCGTTGCAAATTTGAGCAAGATTAATTTTCAAAACAATTCACGAATAAAATATTTTCTATGAAACAAGGCCTTTTTTTGACAATGTTTTTACTGTGTATACTTAATGTTAGCAATAGTTATGCGCAAACAAGTAAGCGTCCTAACATATTAGTCATTTTTTCAGATGATCATACCAATCAATCTATTAGTGCCTATGGAAGTAAATTGATGCAAACGCCGAACATAGATAAAATAGCAAAAGAGGGGGCTATTTTCAAACATACTTTTGTAACTAATTCTATATGTGCACCGAGTAGGGCAGTGCTTTTAACAGGAAAATACAATCATATAAACGGTTTAATTGACAATCGACCTAATCGTAATTTTGATGGGAGTCAGGTGCAGGTTCAGAAACTATTGGGCCAAGCCAATTATCAAACTGCATGGATTGGTAAATGGCATTTACAATCATTGCCTGTAGGTTTTGATTACTGGAAAGTGTTGCCAGATCAAGGACATTACTTTCAACCCGATTTCGTGGAAATGACCAAGGATACGGTGAGGTACAGTGGGTATGTCACTAATTTAATCAGTGATTTTTCATTAGGCTGGTTGGATAAGCGTGATACAACCAAACCTTTCTTTTTAGTGGTGGGTGAAAAAGCAACGCATCGTAATTGGATGCCAGCAGTAGAAGATTTAGGTGCGTATGATGCACAACAATTTCCTATGCCCGATAACTTTTTCGATACTTATGAAGGCCGAACAGCAGCGCTTGAACAAGATATGACGGTCAATAAAACGATGACTATTGGGGATGATTTAAAGATGAATATTAATTATGACAAACCAGGTATGTTTGGGCGTTTAACACCCACTGAAAAAGTAGCCTACAAAACTTATTATGGAAAAATTGCATTAGAATATGAAAAAGTTAAATCAGATTCAATTGCATTAATCAAATGGAAATACCAACGCTATTTAAAAGATTATTTAGCCACGGCCAGATCCTTGGATCGTAATATTGGTCGCATCTTAACTTATTTGGAAAAAGCGGGATTGGCTGAAAATACCGTGGTCATGTATGCCTCGGATCAGGGGTTTTATATGGGGGAACATGGTTGGTTTGATAAACGATTTATGTATGAAGAAAGTTTAAAAACACCTTTAGTATTAAAATATCCCAAACATATAAAGCCTGGAACCGTAGTCAATGATATGGTAGTGAATATTGATTTTGCACCTACCTTATTAGATATTGCTGGAGTTAAAGCGCCTGTTGAAATGCAAGGAAAAAGTTTTTTACCAATAGTGATAAAATCGGGTAAGGTTGAAAATTGGCGTACTGCTATGTTTTACCATTATTATGAGTATCCACAGCCGCATAAAGTACCTCCTCATTTTGGCATAAGAACCATGCGTTATAAGCTAATCCGATTTTATGGACCTAGGAATGAGTGGGAGTTGTATGATTTAAAAACGGATCCTACTGAAATGCAAAATCTTATTCATGATCAAAAACAAGCAAATACAATCCTGGATTTAAAAAAGCAGTTACGTTCTTTAATCATTGAATACAAGGATACCGAAGCCTTGCAAATTTTGAATAGTAATTAATTATTTTTTGAGTGCCCCCACATTGCTGGAAAATATCTTCACGGCAATGGCTAGTAGTATGACGCCAAAAAATTTACGAACAGCGAGTAGGCCGCCGGGTCCTAGCATACGCTCAATAAAGTTGAGTGATTTTAATACAGCAAACACGATGACTAGGTTGACTAAGATGCCAAGTGCGATATAGTATTCTTCAAAGTTTGCTTTTAAAGACATAATGGTGGTGAGTGTACCACTTCCTGCAATAATGGGGAATGCAATGGGAACTACTGCCCCTGAATGTGCATTTTTATCTCCTTTGAAAATTTCATGACCCAATACCATTTCAAGGCCTAATAAAAATATGACGATAGAACCGCCCACCGCAAATGACTTCACGTCTAAACCTAATATTTGCAAAAAGGGTTTTCCTAAAAATAAAAACAGAATCATGAGTGCACCTGATATTAGTGTCACTCTAAGGGATTTTATGGCGCCCGACTTTTCCTTCATGGCAATTAGTAAAGGAATGGATCCCACAATATCTATCACCGCAAATAGGGTGAATATGACTGTAAGTAATTGGTCAAAATGGAAGTCCATAAAAAAAGCTTTGTATGAAGATACAAAGCTTTTTTAAATGGAACAGTTATGTATATGTTATTTCAATCTCAGACCAAGCATGAGCATGCGCCCCATTGCATTGTATCCATTGATTTCCTGAAATACCGTGTTTCCTAAGTTTTGTCCATCGGCGTACAATAATAGATGCTTGTTGAGCTTGTATTGAATATGCGCATTGAGTAAGGTGTAGCTTTTTAGGCTAACATCCGCTGCAGCATAGCCACCCACATCGTATCGTTTGCCAATATATCTTGCTGCCATGCTAAAATTTAATTTAGGGGATACTTCATAAGTCCATTGAATACCTGCTGTATTTTTGGGACGTTTTAATAAATAGTTATACGTTATGGTATCCGTAGTAGTTACTCTGTTTTGATTGGTTTCTTGTCCATTCATTAAAGTGTAGTTAGCAGAGAAATTATTTTTCTCATTGGCTTTCCAATTGAATTCTAGTTCTAAGCCATTTACCTTTTGTTGGATATAATTGAAAAAATTATAATCAATATAATTATAGTCTATCCCATTATCAATGGTTCTATTGTAATAAACGGCTCTAAAAAATAAAGGAGTGGTTTTATATTCCATGCCTATTTCTGTATTGAAAGATTGCTCTGGTTTCAATGCCTCATTATAACTTAATTGATAAAGTGAAGGCGCTTTGTATCCAGTAGAAGCACTTGCCATGAATCGAATGGTTGTATTTAATTTATAAGATGGACTAATTGTAAAAGTTTGATTGGATCCGTAGCGATCATGTTTATTACTTCTCCCCCCTAATTCAAGTAGCCACTTATTGGATGCGTCATTGATTAATAAAGAGGTATACATGGCAGTTTGGTATTGAAAAGTATCTTTAAAATTATCATTGTAAGGTCCCCATTGACTTATAGATACATAAGTTTGATGGTAAGATCCGTATCTAAAATCAACGCCGGCAATCCATTGAATATTTTTTGAAATAGACTTTGAAAAAAAGGCATCTGCAAAATGAGATTTTCCGGCATATTGATTGTTTTCAAAAATGGTATAAGTTTTATCAAGACTATCGTTTTTATATTGACGATCCTGTGTGCTTAATTGATACTGTAATTGAAAAATAGTTTTTTCTTTTTTGTATTTCAAAATAAAACCTGTCAATTTGGTAGCGTTATTGAATTTCTCGTCTTTGTCATCTTTAAAAGCCCCATAATCAATATCGGCATTGTAACTTGTTTGTTGCGTGGAAGCTTTTAACTTCCAATTTTCGTTAAAAGCATAATTGATATTGGCAAACCAATTATTATTCCGATAGCCGTCGTTATCAAAATTATTTTTACCAGTGATGTCTGTGGCAGAAGAAAATCCTTTGGCAGATTCATTACCAAATCCAATAACATAATTCAATTTTCCAATGGTGCTACTATGTTGCGCATTTATTTTTCTTGTACCATAAGTTCCAGTACTAATATCTCCCGAGAAGTTGGGAACAGATTTATTTTTGGTGATGATGTTAATCACACCGCCAATAGCATCTGAACCATACAGGGTACTTTGTGCGCCTTTTAAAATTTCAATGCGCTCAATCAAATTCAAGGGGACCAAGTTTAGATCAAACTCATTGCTGATCATAGAGGGGTCGCCTACGGGCATGCCATTAATTAAAATTAAGGTACGACCGCTGGAAGCTCCGCGCATGTAAATGCTTGGAACGGTTCCTGCATTACTTAAACTACCTGGCAAATACAAGCCAGCTTGTTCATTTAAAATTTGCGCAATACTTCTTCCTGCATTCGCTTGAAGTGCCGCTGCATTGATTACAGTAACCACTTTGCCTGTAGCATTTTGCTTCTGTTCTACTTTGTTCGCAGTAACAATAACTTCATCTAATGAAATAACGGTGTCGGAAATTTTTTTAATTTCTTTTTTTTGCCCAAAGGCGAGGGTGGTGGCGATAAGGCACACCGAGAGCGTGATTAATTTTTTGCTCATTGTTTTGTTTTTTTTGTGGTTAACAATGAGCTTCCTGGAGAAAGAGAACCATAATTAATTGACCTGCGAATGGCAAAGCATAAGATTCCTTTTTAAAGTTGTCTAATGTAATGCAAGGGCATATCCATTTTTTACAATCCCTGCTTTTTACCCGAAAGCTGTTGATGTATTCATTAGGCAGGTCTTCTGGCTTGTTCTTTTTTATGCATCCTTCCCAAATTGCTTCAGTGGATATATTGCATGGATTGCTTTTGGCAATGAACTCACAGCTACGGGAATAGCCCCCGATTTAAACGGGATTCCCTTTTAATCATTTGCATGAACCTAATTCCAACACAAACATAATTGTAAAAAAAATTGATGACTTGATTATTTATTAACCCATTGTTGAAAACTTAAAAGCTTTTTGGTATATTTAAGCTTATAAATATAGCTAGTTGCTTATGTAAATAGTGTAGGCAATTTTATAGTAATGTAAATTATTTGTATATCTAATCACCTAAGTATGAAATCAAAACAAGGCATTAATTTTTTTAGTTTAACTATGATTGTGGTTAGCCTTGTTATTGGCATGGGTATATTCAAAACGCCAGCAACCATTGCTGCGAAATCTGGAACACCTTTAATTTTTTTTAGTGCATGGTTGATTGGCGGAGTCATTGCTTTGTTTGGCGCATTAACTTATGCTGAAATTGGACAACGACTTCCGGTGATGGGTGGCTATTATAAAGTATTTGCACATTGTTATCATCCAGGCGTAGGATTTACGATTAATATTTTAATATTAATAAGTAATGCTGCATCCTTAGCTGTGGTTGCATTAATTGGCGCTGATTATGTGAGTGATTTATTATTTGGTCAACCTTCTGGGACCCTATTTAATATTGGCGTAGCGTCATTATCAGTAGCCTTATTTTATGTTGTTAATTTGTTGGGTTTAAAAACGAGTAGTCGCACACAGAACATTTTAACGGTCGTGAAAATCTCTTTAATTGTTTTATTAATTTCTTCTTTATTTAAAGGCGTTACGGTTCCGCCGCATGGCATTAATGAGGGAAAAATTTATACTTACGATGGCACTAATGGGGCGCTTTTATTATTGGTAAGTTTGGTTTCCGTTTTTTTTACCTACGGTGGCTATCAACAAACCATCAATTTTGGTTCTGAAGTGGCCTCTGGAAAAATTATGCAAAAAGGAATTGTAGTAGGTATTCTGGTCGTGTTATTTTTATACCTCACTATAAACTATACTTATATTAAAGTAATTGGCTTCGATCAAATGAAAAACGCGAATGCGATTGGGTCCTTATTATTTGAGGCCTGGTTTGGTAAATTAGGTGCTAAAGTGTTTGATTTCGCGATGGTGCTAAGTGTGTTGGCATATGTAAACGTGATTTTAATGAGTAATCCTCGTGTGATGTTTGCGATGAGTGAGGATAAAGTATTACCTGCCATATTTCAAAAAAAGCATCCTAAAACAGAAGCGTTGGTTCCTGGATTAACCTTATTTGCTTTTACCACTATCTTGGTCACATTTTTTGGTAAAGGGGTGGATGATGTTTTGAGTTTTAGTATTTTTTTAGATTGCTTGGGCATGAGTACGTCGGCCGCAACCCTTTTAATATTAAGGCGTAAAAATCAGGGAGATGGATCGGTAACCGGGTATTTGAAAAGATGGACCCCTATTTTTTGTGTGATTTTTGTATGCGCCTATGCATTTGTTGCGGTGGCGGTCGTTATTGATAAACCCTATTCCGCATTAACGGCTATTGCATTGGTAGGACTTGTTTCTATCATATACAGGCTATTTTATTATAAAAAGACCGCTTAAAAGTAGTTTTTTATAAATTTTATTCCCTTTTTAACCCTTGGGTACATTTTGTTAGCCTTTCATCGTTCATAATTGCTGTTCAGCAGACGGCTTTTCCGCCTGTCTAAAAATATGGAAACTAGACGGCATTAGTTTACTTTTGTATTCTCAAAAGAAGATCAAAACATAATTAAGTCGATGAAATACATTTTTTCTATTTTAATCCTTGGCATTGGCATCCATTTACAAGCACAAAACGTGGCGCCTTGGGATTTAAAAACATGCGTTGAATACGCCATTCAGCATAACATATCCATTCAGCAAGCTGATGTGCAAGCAAGATTGTCAAAATTACAAGCACAATTAGCGAGTTCGAATAGATTACCAACAATTAATGGATCTACAGGCGCGGGATTAAGACTAGGACGTTCCATTGACCCTACGACTAACGGCTTTTCCAATACCCAATTTTTATTCAATAATTTTGGATTAAATGGAGGTATTCAAATTTTCAACGCGGGCAAACTTAGGAATAATGCAGAAGCTACTAATTTTAGTTGGTTAGCAAGTGAAACAGATAAGCAAACTATTTCGAATGACATTTCAATGAGTGTAGCTACTTTTTATTTACAGGTTTTATCAGCCATTGAACAATCTGAAATTACTAAAATACAAATTCAACAAACCCTTGAACAGTTGAATGCGACTAAAAAGAGGGTAGAGGTGGGCGTACTCCCTGAAATTAATTTATTGGAGTTGGAAACACAATTAGCCAATGATAGTAGTAATTATATTGGAGCTATCTCTAATGTAATTCAAACCAAATTAAGCTTGAAAGCTTTATTGAATTTAGATGCAAGTGCTGATTTTGATATATTAGTTCAACCAGTTGAAAAAATAAAAATTCAACCGTTTACTGATTTACAACCAGATTATGTTTTTACCATTGCAGAACAAAATTTACCAAATATTAGAGCGGCAGGATTGCGCGTGCAAGCAGCATCGAAGTCGGTTGCAGCTGCGAAAGCTAATTTTTATCCAACCCTAAGCTTTGGTTATGGATTATCGTCTAATTTCTCCAATCAATTTAAATACACATCAGGGTTTGATATTACAGGTGTGAGTGCAATTACACCAGCAAGTCCATTTGTTACAGTGAATAACAGTAAATATTTTCTTCAAAGCCCAACCTATACAGCCACTACTGCCAACAGAAACTGGGGTAATATTTGGAATGGTTGGGGCAACCAAGTAAATAGCAACTTTGGCCAAAGTTTAAGTTTGCAATTGTCCATACCCATCTTTAATGGTGGTCAATCCAAAATTTCCTACCAACAAGCTAAGTTAAATTATAGATCATCAGAGTTGCAACAGGAAAATATTCAACGTAAATTAAAACAGGATATTTATACTGCTTACACTAATGCAATTGTAGCTTTAAATAAATTAAATGCGAATCAAAAAGCAGTTAGCTCAGCAGAAAAGGCATATCAATTTGCAACCAAAAGATACGAGCTTGGCTTATTAGGCACTATTGAATTATTGAATAACCAAAATAACTTTTTAAGGGCGAAGGTAAATTTTAAATCTGCACAATATGAGTATGTATTTAGAATTAAATTATTAGAATTTTATAAAGGTGTTTCGTTGGAGTTATAATCAACAGATAAATTAAAAAATTACAGAAGTAAAATATATAAAAATGAACAAGAAAATTATTTGGATAGGCGTAGGTTTTGTGATTGTCATCGGCTCACTTATTGGCTTAAAAAAAGCAGGCGTTATTGGCAAGGAGGAAGGTATTGCTGTAACAGCCGAAGCGGTTCAACTCAGAACGATTACTGAGTCTGTAAATGCAAGTGGTAAGGTATATCCTGAAATTGAAGTAAAAGTGAGTCCAGATATTTCTGGTGAAATTGTCAACCTTTTTGTAGAGGAAGGTGATCGTGTTACTAAAGGGCAGGTATTAGCAAAAATTTACGCTGATATTTATTCATCTCAACGTGATCAGGTGACGGCGAGTGTAAATCAAGTAAAAGCACAATATGAGAATGTAAAAGCGGGTTTAAGCGGTTTGAAAACTGTTTACGAAAATACAAAAGCAACGAATGAACGATTCAAAAAATTATTTGCTGATAAAATTGTATCCAGAGCGGAATATGAGCAAACAGAGCAAGCATTTAGATCTGCAGAATCAAGTTATAATTCAGCAAAGGAATCTATCAAAAGTGGGGCGGCGCAAATTCAAGGAGTAAGAGCGCAATTGGCTAGGGCTGAAAAGGATTTAGCACGAACCATTATTACATGTCCTATGGATGGCATTGTCAGTTTGATGAACGTAAAAAAAGGAGAAAGAGTGGTAGGAACTGCACAAATGACCGGTACCGAAATGATGCGTGTTGCAGATATGAAAAGCATTGAAGTGAGAGTAGATGTAGGCGAGAATGACATTACCAAAGTTAAATTGGGTGATACTGCACTTGTTGAAGTAGATGCATATAATAATAGAAAATTCAAAGGGGTCGTTTATAAAATTGCAAATCCAGTTACCGCTATTTCTGGCGTGTCTAGTTCAGCTGAAGTTGCTAATTACAAAGTACACATTAGATTAATACCTGAAGAGTACGCTGATTTAGCCAAGGATAATAATATATTTCCTTTCCGTCCTGGAATGACAGCAAGTGCTGATATACAAACCAAGTCAAAAAGAAATGTGGTCACTGTTCCATTAAATGCAGTAACAACAAGAGATGCAAAAGGGGAAGGGAAAAATACGGAGGTGACTAAATCAACTGCAAATTCAAGTACTGAAAAAGCACCTACTACCATTGATGAAGATGTGAGCGAAGTAGTTTTTGTGTTGCAAAAGGACAATAAAGTGAAAATGGTGAAAGTGAAAACTGATATCCAGGATTTAAATTTTATTGAAGTGGCTGGAGTAAAAGTAGGAGATAAAATTATCACTGGACCTTATAGTACAGTAAGTAAAACTTTAAAAGAGGGTAGTTTGGTAAATGTAGTAACCAAAGAAAAATTATTCGAGGAGAAAAAATAATCATATTTAGTTGAAAACTAGCGGGATATGGGGCGCATTTAAAAAATGCGCCCCTTTTTTATTGAGTTTCGTATGTTTGTAAAATGAGCAACATGCAAATTGGTATAATTGGAAGTGGAAGTTGGGCAACCGCTATTGCAAAAATTATCACAGATAATGGACATGAAATAAATTGGTGGGTTAGGCAATCGGACAATATCGCCTACTTTAAAAAGCGCCACCACAATCCCCATTACCTTAGAAATGCATTTTTTGATACGACTAAGATCAATTTCTCAGATGATATCGTTGAAGTGGTCAAACAATCCAATGTTATTATTATGGCAGTACCCTCCATTCATATTGCATCTGTTTTGGAAGGAGTGCCTTCGGATTTATTGAAAGATAAAAAAGTGGTCTCTGCTATTAAAGGGGTAATGCCTAATTATAATATTTTATTACATGAGTTTTTGGCACAAAAATTTGATTTTCCATTAAGTCAATATTTTACTTTATTGGGCCCCAGCCATGCCGAAGAAGTAGCAGCAGAGCAGTTGTCCTACTTAACATTTTCGGGCGTAGATGCATTAATGACTAATGAAATTGCTTCGTATTTTAAATCTGATTATATCAATACAATTGTAAACAATGATGTGGTGGGAGTTCAGTATGCAGGAGTGCTAAAAAATATTTATGCATTAGGTGCCGGGATTGCACATGGCTTGGAATACGGCGATAATTTTTTGAGTGTATACATTGCGAATTGCGCGAATGAAATGAAAGTATTGCTAAGTGCAATTAAGCAAAAAGAGAAATCGGAAGGAACGCCAGTAAATTATGCAGCATCCGTTTATTTAGGCGATTTGTTAGTTACTTGCTATTCATTGCATAGCCGAAATAGGACTTTTGGAAATATGATTGGTAAGGGTTATTCAGTAAAATCGGCCGAATTGGAATTGAATATGGTGGCCGAAGGCTATAATGCCAGCAAGTGTATAACAGTGATTAATAAAAATTTAGGCATTGCGTTACCCATCATTGATGCGGTATATAAAATTTTATGGGAAGGGCACCATCCCGCGGTCGCATTCAAGGAAATAGAAAAGATATTATTTTAAATTGGGCGATTCATCCATGGGGAATACCTCATTCATTGATCCAGAAAAAATCACTTGCAATACCATCAGCAAAAAATTTGGCAGATTTTGTAAGGGTAAATCCTTGGCTAGTTTCAGTTAGATAGTTTTTTGCAAGATAGCCTTGCGTTATTTTAAGGGTATGTCCATGAAACTCGGGGCCAAAATTTTGAAAAATATAGTTAAGGGAAAATCCCTCCATACATCTCAATGAAATCATCATATACTCATTGAATTTTGTTGCCACTGGTAATGCCTCTATTTCGTAAGGCAATTCGTTTTTTTCAAGTGCGCTAAAATAAAGCTGATTATTAGCAACATTCCATTGCCTGGTGTTTTTATTATATGAATGGGCAGATGGTCCAAGACCTAAATAAGGAATGCCCTTCCAATAATTACTATTATGTTTACTCCTAAAACCGGGTTGGCTAAAATTAGAAATCTCATAATGCTCCATCCCTATTTTTTCAGTGTAATGAGTGATGATTTCAAAATGCGCTGCTTGCTGTTCTGGATGAACCCGATCTATCTTTTTATTTTGAATCATGGTATACAGGGCCGTTTTTTCTTCCACAGTGAGTGCATAACATGAAAGGTGTTGAATTTGGTATTGGTGGATCATTTCTAAATCAGCCTTGAGATCATCATTGGTTAAATGGGGTGTTCCATAAAT
>CAJBLA010000193.1 GCA_903953815.1 uncultured Bacteroidota bacterium
CAAAGTATATCTTGGATAAAATTCCAGAATATAAGGAAGCAGATATAAAATTAAAGGCATTAGGAGATCAATGGCAACAAGAAATTGACCAAAAGCAAATGGTCCTCGATAAAATGTATAAAAACTACGAGGCTGAGCAGTTTATGCTTTCAGATGACCTTAAGAAAAAAAGAGAAGATGAGCTTTTTGTGAAGGAAAAGGAGCTTAGGGACCTTCAAAAGAAACGCTTTGGATATGAGGGGGATTTGTTTAAGGAACGCCAAAAAATGGTTAAACCCATTCAAGATAAAGTGTATAATGCAGTCCAAAAACTAGCAACTGCTAGGGGATATGACTTCATTTTAGATAAAAGTGAAGGAATTACCATTATATTTGCAGACCCGAAACTGGACAAAAGTGACGATGTTTTGAAGGAATTGGGTATAAACAATTAAGAAAAACAAATAGATTTTTAAAAAAAAAAAATAGATATGAAAAAAGGTTTTTTATTTGCAGCCATTTTATTAGTTGCAGCTTCATTTAACAACACAGCATCTGCGCAGGTTAAAATTGGTCATTTTGATGATCAAAGCGTCATTGCTTTATTCCCTGGTATCCAAGAAAAATTAGATACTGTTCTTAAGTCTTACGCACAAGATTCTTTACAAGATGAGTATAATTATACTTTGAAGGATTATCAAGTAAAAGATAGCATCTACAAAAGAGATTCTGCAGATTTATCTAAGCGTCCAAAGGCATTACAAATGGCAACTGACGATTTAAATCGTTTAAAATACAAGTTGATCAACTGGCAACAATATCAACAACAATCTATGGAGCAAAAGCAAGAATCATTGTTGTCGCCTTACAGACAAAAAATTGCTACAGCATTAGGGGAAGTAGTTGCTGAGCAAAAATATACATTGGTATTAAAAGCAGAAGCTTTATCTCCTTATACGCAACCTTCGATTGCTGACAATTTAACCATTCGTGTTGCAATGAAGTTGAAATTGCCTTTACCAAAGGAAATTGAAGATGCATTTAAAGCAGCTACAGGTGGTGCTCCAGCAGCAAAGCCAGCAGCAGCAAAAAAAGGATAATATTTTAAATATAATTTACTAAGAACCTCGTTGTTTACAACGAGGTTCTTTAGTTTTACGTAATAAAATAAATATATGTCTACTGCGCCGATTGGTGTTTTTGATAGTGGTTATGGTGGGCTCACTATATTAAAGGAGCTGAAACATACTTTACCTCAGTATGATTATATCTATTTAGGAGATAATGCGCGCGCGCCTTATGGTCCTCGATCTTATGATACTGTGTATCAATATACCCTAGAAGCAGTGAATTGGTTTTTTAACCAAGGTTGCTCATTGGTAATATTGGCATGCAATACGGCATCGGCAAAAGCACTGCGTACTATTCAACAAAAAGATTTACCAAAAATGGCCCCTGACAAAAGGGTATTAGGGGTGATCAGACCCACCACTGAAATTTTAGGTAATTTTTCAACCACCCATCAAGTGGGAATTTTAGGAACATTGGGCACCATACAAAGTGACAGTTATCCCATTGAACTGGCTAAATTCTTTCCAGATTTGAAAGTTTTTCAACAAGCCTGTCCTTTATGGGTACCCTTGATTGAGAACGGAGAACAGGATAAGCCTGGCGCAGACTATTTTGTAAAATCCTACTTGGATCAACTTTTTTCACAATCTGCCGATATTGACACCCTTTTATTAGCATGCACCCATTATCCCTTATTAGCGGATAAAATAAGGGCTTTTATGCCTAAAGGGGTGAATGTTGTAAGTCAAGGCGCTATTGTGGCTAAAAGCCTCGCTAAATACCTTGAAAGCCATCCTGATTTAGCCCAAAAATGTAGCCAATCTGGTCAACTTAGTTTTTATACTACCGACAACCCGCAAGCCTTTGAATTGCAGGCCAGCACCTTTTTTGGACAAAAAATTGCTGCAAAACATACAGATTTAGCTTAAAAAATAAAAAAATACCCTATTTTTGCCGTCCTTTCACAGGTAGTGGTATGGTGACTGCTATTAGGAACAGGACGAAAACGAAATTTAAAGTACAGAAAAGAAAAAAATTTAAGACATACTATGAAACGTACATTCCAACCACATAAGCGTCGTCGTAAATCTGTTCACGGATTCCGTCAACGTATGGAAACAGCTAATGGTCGTAAAGTATTAGCAAGCCGCCGAAAGAAAGGACGTAAAAAACTTACAGTATCAAGTGAAAAAGGATTGAAATAAATCCAATGTAGGATTTCCTTCATTCACTCGAAATTCAATAATTTTAAAGTCCTTCCCGAAATTCGGGAGGGACTTTTTTAATGCCTATATTTAATCTGTTGTCTAAAAATTTTACATACCAAAAAAAGGATAAGCTCAAAAGTCGAAAGCAAATGCAATTTTTGTTTTCGAAAGGAACTGCCATTACCATACATCCTATAAGATTATTGTACACTATTGAAAAGGAAGAAGCTGGAATTTTTTCGAATGGATTATTGCAAGCTGGTGTGGGTGCACCTAGTCGACAATTTAGAAAAGCGGTACAACGCAATAAAGTAAAAAGATTATTACGCGAAGGGTACCGTTTAGAAAAACCAAACTTTACGAATAGTATAAGCTTAACAAACACGCGACTCAATCTATTTTTTTTATATGTAGATGCGCATGTGCAAACCCAGCAACAAATTCAAGCCACCATTAAATTGTTATTACAAAAACTTGCTGATAAGTTAAAATCAACTATTGTATGAGTAAGCGAAATACGGGTGATGACATCTTAGGGACGATAAAAAAAATTAGCGCATTTCCATTTATAATTTTAATTCGCTTTTATCAATTAGCATTGTCTCCTTATTTGGGTGGCAGTAAATGTAGGTTCACACCCACTTGTTCTCAATATACGGCACAAGCTATTGAAAAGTATGGACCAATTAAAGGAATATTTTTAGGCATCAAGCGACTTAGTAAGTGCAGGCCTGGTGGTGGACATGGCTATGACCCTGTTCCATAAAAAATCCCAAAGCGAGTAACTTTGGGATTTTAAAATAAGTGGATTCACCACTCGATTTGAGTTTTATTTCGCAGCAGCAAAACGATCAGCAACTACTGACCAATTCACTACATTCCAAAAAGCAGCTAAATAATCAGCTCTTCTGTTTTGATATTTTAAGTAGTAAGCGTGCTCCCAAACATCTGCGCCTAATAATGGGGTACCTTTTACATCAGCAACATCCATTAAAGGATTGTCTTGATTTGGCGTTGAACTTACTTCTAATTTTCCGTCCTTTACGATTAACCAAGCCCAACCACTTCCAAAACGCGTCATACCTGCAGCAGCAAATTTTTCTTTGAATGCATCAAAGCTTCCAAAAGCAGCAGTGATTGCATCACCCAAAGCGCCTGTTGGTGTTCCGCCAGCATTCGGTGCTAAGCTAGCCCAAAAGAAACTGTGGTTCCAATGTCCACCTCCATTATTACGCACTGCAGGGCTAATAGTTCCAGCTACTGCAACTAATTCTTCCAAAGTTTTTCCTTCATTAGGTGTTCCTGCCACTGCTTTATTTAAATTGTCTACATAAGCTTGATGGTGTTTGCCATGATGAATTTGCATGGTCAAGGTATCAAAATGTGGCTCTAAAGCTTCGTGTGCGTAGGGTAACGCTGGTAAAGTAAATGACATATTTTTTATTTTATTGTTTCTTGAATGAGGGACAAAATTACACCGCTTTCCACTGATTTAAGCGAACGCCGGGCATTTTTTCTGAAATAGTAAGTTAGTGGTGAAATGGAGATAAATTAGAACTAGTTAGCCAACTTCAGTTCTTGCTGCGGAGGCCTAGTGGGTGCTAATTTTATCGAAATAACTATCTCTTTGCTTTAAAAAATGCCTGCATGAGTGCGGCGCATTCATCTTGTAAAATTCCCCCCACAATAGTCGTGGATGGGTGGAATGGATTTTTTTCTGTAACGCGGCGGTAACTATTTTTTTCATCATAGGCCCCAAATACAATATGGCCAATTTTATTCCAATATAAAGCTCCGGCACACATCAGGCAGGGCTCCAAGGTTACATATAAAGTGGCCTCTGGTAAATATTTAGATTGCAAATTTTCACAAGCACTGCTGATGGCTAAAATTTCAGCATGCGCAGTGACATCTTTTAATAACTGAACCTGATTATATCCTTTTGCAATGACTTGGCCATTCATGACAATGACTGCACCAACGGGAACTTCATCTTCGTCAAAGGCCCTCTGCGCTTGCGAGAGGGCCTGACGCATAAATGATTCATGGACGTTATTCACAAAAATGATTAAAGTCTTTTGATTTGAATATTTCTGTAGTACACATTATTGCCATGATCTTGTA
>CAJBLA010000194.1 GCA_903953815.1 uncultured Bacteroidota bacterium
AAAAAAGAACATGAAAGTGGATCAGATAGAATTGCTGAAGCGATAGAACATTTAGCCATAGATATTGTGGTGAATGTACAAGGGGATGAACCCTTTGTAAAAAAAGAACCCCTTGAAAAACTCATTGCTGTTTTTAAAGATGATACAGTGCAGGTAGCATCACTTATGCAGGCATTAACGAATGATGAATTAATTGCCGATCCTAATTATGTAAAAGTAGCCGTAGATAAAAATATGAATGCACTGTTTTTTTCACGCAGCGTTATTCCTTATCCAAGAAATACAGAAATAGCTATTACCTATTATGAACATATTGGTGTGTACGCATTTAAAAAACAAGCCCTACTTGATTTTACAAACTGGCCTATGTCACCACTAGAGGCTGCTGAAAAAATTGAATGCCTTCGTTATTTAGAAAATGGGGTTGCTATGAAAATGGTGGTTACAAGTTATATGGGTGTAGAAATAGATACCCCCGAAGACTTGATTAAAGCAGCTGCTTTATTATAAGGAGGATTTATAGTTTCTTTAAAAGCTTTTAAAAAAAGCCTAACACAATTAAAAAATGAACAAAGGAAAATTATTTCAATCAACGATAGTAGCTGCCTTAGCTGGTTTTATTTTTGGCTTTGATATGGTCGTGATTTCTGGTGCCGATAAACCTATTCAAGAACTTTGGCATACCACACCGCTGTTTCATGGATTTTTTATTATGTCCATGGCCTTATGGGGAACCGTTATTGGTTCTGTGTTTGCGGGCGCTCCTACTGAAAAGTATGGTCGTAAAAAAGTATTAATATGGTTGGGTATTATGTTTATTGCATCTGCCATTGGATCTGCATTGGCGCAAGACCCTTATACTTTTTCATTCTTTAGATTAATTGGAGGCATTGCGATTGGGGTTTCATCTGTTGCTGCGCCCACTTATATTTCTGAAATTTCTAATAAAAATAATAGAGGAAAATTAGTAGGTATGTACCAGTTCAATATTGTCTTTGGTATTTTAATTGCTTATTTATCAAATTATTTTTTAGCAGGCGTTGGCGGTGCCAACGATTGGCGTTGGATGTTAGCCGTTTTATTAATTCCTTCTATTATTTATACTTTAATGACTTTAGGTTTACCTGAAAGTCCAAGGTGGTTATTCTCTGTTAAAAATGATGAGGCAGGTGCGAGAGAAAATTTGGCCATTGTGGGTGTAGAAAACATTGATCAAACCATTCAAGAAATAAAAACTGCCTATGAAGAAGAAAAAGCGCAAGGCAGTATACAGTTATTTACCAAGCATCACAGTAAAATTTTATCCATTTCTTTTTTCGTCGCTTTTTTTAATCAGGCATCGGGCATTAATTTTCTTTTATATTATGCGCCTAGAATTTTAGAGGAAGCAGGCTTTGCAAAAAATAATTCTTTATTAAGTTCAATCTCTTTAGGTTTAATGAACCTGGTATTTACATTCGTGGGTCTTTGGTTAATTGATCGCATTGGTCGTAAGACTTTATTAATTATTGGATCATTTGGCTACATTATTAGTTTATCCATGGTGGCCTATGGCTTTATTAACCATAGTGCACCGGAGTTCATGCTTAGCTTTTTATTATTATTTATAGCAGCACATGCCATTGGACAAGGTGCAGTGATTTGGGTATTGATTTCTGAAATCTTTCCTACTCAAATTAGGGCCAAGGGTCAAGCCTTTGGTGCCAGTATTCATTGGGTATTTGCAGCGTTGATTACTTTGGTTACACCTGTATTTTTGGATAGTGAAAGCGGCATCTTCAAAGACAATCCATGGCCGATATTTGCTTTCTTTACTGTGATGATGGCATTACAATTAGTTTGGATTTTAACTAAAGTGCCAGAAACAAAAGGGGTATCCTTAGAAGAGTTACAAAAGAAATTAGCACAGTAAATTAAAAGCGACTCCAACGGGTCGCTTTTTTATGAATAAGATTGTAACTTTGATACGAGTAAAAAAATAATTATGCAGTTTCGTAATTTTAAAATGGTTGATTATGTGGTGTATGGACGTGGCTCCTTTAATCAATTAGATGAAATCATCGCGCCAAGAAGAAAGGGCGATTTTCCAATGATATTTTTTCTAGATCATTATTTTGAAGGAAAACCACTGGCAGGCAGAGTGCCCCTAAGAGGAAAAGATAAAATTGTTTATGTAGATGTAACCTATGAACCAAAGACAACACAGGTTGATGCTTTGGCTGCAAGCTTGCAAGCAGAGTTCGGTGAAGTAAGCGGTATCATTGGAATTGGTGGCGGATCAACTTTAGATTTAGCCAAAGCCGTTGCTTTGATGATGAAAAATCCTGGATCCTCTGCAGACTACCAAGGATGGGACTTAGTACAACAAGCAGGTGTTTATAAAGTGGGTATACCTACCCTAAGTGGAACGGGTGCAGAAGTGAGTCGTACGACTGTTCTAACAGGTCCAACTAGAAAGCTGGGCATGAACTCTGACTTTACCCCATTTGATCAAATTGTATTAGATCCGGAATTAACAAAAGACGCGCCTGCAAACCAACGTTTTTATACAGGCATGGATTGTTATATCCATTGCATTGAAAGTTTAGAAGGTACTTTCTTAAATGAGTTTAGCAAGAGTTACGGAGAAAAAGCCCTAGAGCTTTGCAGAAAAGTGTTTGTAGAAAAAAATACCTGGGACGACGAATGCGATGATCAATTGATGATGGCTTCTTATGCAGGTGGCATGAGTATTGCTTATAGTCAAGTGGGTGTGGCGCATGCAGTGAGCTATGGCCTAAGTTATTTATTAGGAACAAAACATGGTATCGGTAACTGTATCGTGATGAATCACTTAGAGGAATATTATCCAGCCGGTGTTAAAGAGTTTAAGCACATGGTTGCTAAAAACAATATCGATATTCCGGTAGGTATCTGTGCGAATTTATCAGAGGCACAATTTGATGCAATGATCAATGTGTCTTTGGGCATGAAGCCATTATGGGAGAATGCTTTGGGCCCTAGTTGGGAAAGCATTATGACGCGAGAGAAATTAAGGGCGCTTTACGGGAAGCTGTAATTTTCGAATTATTCATATTAATGATTTAAATTGATTAACTTCAGTTATAAATTCTAATAACATGAAAAAATTTTTAATGATTATGGTGATGATTGCAACTGCATTCATTTCAAGTGGTCAGGAAACAAATTTTACTGGTAATGTAAAAGATGGACAAGGAAAGGCCTTATCGGGTGCTACCGTATCTATCAAGGGAAGTAAAGTAAAAACACAGACCAATACGAATGGCCTATTTTCAATTAAAGCAACCATTGGAAATATCATTGTGGTTAGCTTTAGTGGCTTTTCAAATCAATCATATACTTTAAAGGATAATAACCCTATCGATATTCAACTTAGTTTAAGTAACAACGACTTAAATGAAGTAGTGGTGTTGGGTACAAGAAGTGTTGGAAGAACTAAATTAGAGTCCGTATCCCCAGTAGATTTATTTGATTTAAAGACCTTAACCTCTGAAGTTCCACAAACCAACTTAACAGATATATTAAACCATGTAGCTCCCTCTTTTAATTCTACTACGCAAACGGTAGCCGACGGGACTGACCACGTGGATCCCGCTACTGTTAGAGGATTGGGTCCTGATCAAACCTTAGTATTAATTAATGGCAAACGTCGTTACACTTCTGCATTGGTGAATGTAAACGGAACAATGGGAAGGGGTTCGGTAGGAACGGATTTAAATGCCATTGCTGCTGCTTCTATAGATAAAATCGAATTACTAAGAGATGGAGCAGCTGCTCAATATGGATCTGATGCGATTGCAGGTGTTATCAATATTCAATTAAATAAAAATATTGGAACGGGAAAAGCTGTATTTAGTACGGGTGCAAATATGACTAGTTATCAATCCTACAAGCATGCCGCTCCTGGTAGTTTTAAATTAGGAGAAGGATCGGCAAACGATCCAAAATATTATAATAATAGTATTTTGGATGGACAAAAAACAAATGCTTCTGTAAATTATGGATGGCAAATTGGAAAAACAAAAGCAAGTTTTATTAATGTCACCTTAAATCTAGAACAAAGAGAACCTACCATTCGTTCTGGTGAAAGAACTGGAGATATTGATAATAGAAAATCAGGAGATTCTGCTAGTAATGCTTTAATGACCACGCTTGGTATAGATCGTAATACTTTTCAAATGAGAGTTGGTCAATCACGCACTAAAAATTTACAAGGTGTTATTAATGGGGCATTAGCGCTAAAAAATGGTGGAGAATTTTATTTCTTTAGTATCTTAAGTAATAGAGTAGGTAATTCAACCGGTTTTTACCGTATGCCTTATCAAAACAGTAATATACCTGCTATTTATCCAAACGGATTTTTACCTGAAATCACTTCGAATATTAACGACATTTCTTTAGGAACAGGATTAAAGGGAAAAATGGGAACATGGAATTATGATCTTAGTAATACATTTGGTCAAAATAGTTTTGGTTTTAACATCGAGAATACACTAAATGTATCTGCATATTATAATAATCAAAGCAAACAATCAGAATTTGATGCAGGTACTTTATTATTTAAACAAAATACTACAAATATAGATTTTTCAAAAAAATTAAATAATTCAGTAAATTTAAATGTGGCCTATGGTGCTGAATTAAGGTATGAAAATTATCAACAAAAAGCTGGAGAAGAAGCATCTTGGGCAAACTATATGCGAAGAACGGCAGGAGCAACAGATGTTTTAAACGGCACGCCCACTAGTGTAAAACTTGCTGATAATACTACAGGGATTCCTGCCGGTGGCGCGCAAGTATTCCCTGGATTCAGACCAGACAATGCAAAAAATGAGAGCAGAACATCCACTGCATTATATGTTGATTTTGAGATGGAACCCATTAATAAATTATTACTTGACTTTGCAGGACGATATGAAAACTATTCTGATTTTGGAGGAAATCTAAGTGGCAAGGTTGCAGGTAGATATAAACTTGCTAATAATTTTTCACTTAGAGGATCAATAAGTACAGGATTTAGGGCGCCATCTTTACAACAAAGATATTTAACAAAAACATCCACTGTATTTCAAGGAGGCGTTGCTTTTGATGATGCAACATTACCCAATGATAGTAAGGCTGCGCAAGCCTTAGGTATCCCTAGCTTAAGGCCTGAAATTTCTAATAGTGCTAGCATTGGAACCACTTTAAAAATTAATAAATTTAGCTTAACGGTAGATGCTTATTCTACAAAAATAACAGATCGTATTATTTTGACCGATGCATTTACGGGTAGTGCAACAGGTGACGCCGTTTCCAAATTTTTATATACTACATTGTTAGCAAATAACGCATCAAGAGG
>CAJBLA010000195.1 GCA_903953815.1 uncultured Bacteroidota bacterium
AGCCATTTTCTTTGTTTTAATGTTTTGTTCTTAACTAAAATTTATTATTTTTGCCACCCTTAAAAGGAACACTCCTCCTTAGCTCAGTTGGTTAGAGCACATCACTGTTAATGATGGGGTCCTCCGTTCAAGTCGGAGAGGGGGAGCAAAACTAGACAAGCCATCAGCGATGATGGCTTTTTCTTTGTCTATCAGTGAGTTAGGGGTATTTCAATTAATGCCTAGGGTTGAATTAACCCATTTTAATGTGTATTTATACGCTCATCCATATTTGTCTGTTTTTTCTTTGTAAATTTGGGTATGAAAGTTCAAGAAGTTAAATATATATCTGACTATATCATTAGTATCAAATTTGAAGATGGTGTATCTGGAAATATTGAATTAACCGATTTGGTTCAAAAGGGAATTTTCAAAGTACTTCAAAATAAAAATGAATTCGCTAAGGTTTATACAAATGGGTATTCAATTGCTTGGTCAAATGAACTTGAAATTGATGCTACTACTATTTATTCCGAATTAACTGGTAAAAATTTTGGAGAAATTCTTACTCCAAAATTATCTCATGCCACAAATTAGTTACTTTCTAGGCGTTATTATTCGTATGTTTTATAGGGACCACAATCCCCCACACTTTCATGCAGTGTATGCAGATTTTGAAGGCATCATTGATATTGAAAAAAATCAAATCATTGGTGGGTATCTTCCATCTAGAGTTTTAGCAATAGTTTCAGAGTGGACAGCCATTCATCAAAATGAATTAATGGATAATTGGGAAAGAGCAAGACAACAAGAAAGCCTTAAGGACATAGCTCCTTTAGTTTAGTTATAAATTTCCAAGTGCTGCAACATATTTTCTTCACTATTTATTTTCTAAATAGAGACATTTTTTTAATTTTGGTCTAAATCAAATAGACTCAAAATGAACGCACCTTTCAGCAAGTACCTCTACATTGGTTTTTTATTATTAGGCTTATACCAAGCCATTTTCTCTAAAGACTATGTTCAAGCAGCAGCATCTTTAGGTATAGGATTGGCATTTGATCCTTTCAATCCAGAACAAAAATGGAATGACAGACCAACTTGGCAAAAGGCAGTTTTGATTATTCACCTAGCCTTGGTCGCAGCAATGTTTGGTTTTGGCGTTGGATTGAATGATAAATAAACCTCCTGCAAATTTTCCAAGAAGTTCAATCCTTCAATCTCTAGATAGTAACATACTCATTTTAAGGAATTATAGTTGCATCTTTCGTCTATCAGTTAGTTAGGATATTAGCTTCTAAGACAATAACACCTCAGCTGGGATTTTTAATTCTTGGTGAAACAACTTAGCTAACTCAAGGGTCAACGGCTTCTTTTTGTTGAGTAAAGAAGAAACGTATCCTTTACTACCCATTTTCCCAACAAGGTCTTTATTCTTCAATCCTAATTCATTCATTTTAACTTTAATGGCATCAATAGGATCTGGAAGTGGAATTGGATAGTTGGCATCTTCATATTGTTTAATTAATAGAAGTGCTACTTGTAGCTTTTCCCCTTGTACCGTATTTGCTTTAACCTTATTCTCAAACTGAACATCTACCCAATCAAGGTATTGCTCATACTGTTTTTTAGTCTTTATAATTTTCAATTCCATATCCTTACTTTTTATATTGTATTTTTGTTACATCTATTTTATCATAGTCACTATGTGTTCCAAACCATTTAATCTGTATCGCTTTATACTCAAACACCATTCTAACTACTAATCTATATTGATTACCCATTATATTAAATACAACTCTATCATCACTCACTAAACTTACATTTCCATATACCTTTTTAAGTTCATTAAAACTTTTAAAGTCTGATACTAATAGTTCATGATACCATGCAAATAATACAGTCCTTGCCATAGGATATTTTTTGGCATATTCAAGTAACGTTCTTCGGGTAATTATATTAAACACAAAGCAAAGGTAATAAGTTTACTAATAGAAAACTTTCTAAATTACAATTATTCCTAAAATGGAGCAGCTTCATTCTGCTAACATTCCTATTATCAAAACTTGTTAATTTTGCAAGTTTTGATAATAGACCAATGGTTTTTACATTATTCTATTCTTGCTATTTGATCTAACACTGGAATTTTCAATATATGTACATATATTTGTACATAAATACGTATATATGTTATCAACTACACTTTCGGATTTTCGTAAAGAAACCAAGCAATACCTTGATAAGGTGACTAATGAGCGCGAAACCTTAATTATAAATAGAGGTAAAGATACCGGCGTTGTAATTATTTCTTTAGAGGAATACAATTCTTTAAATGCAACATTACATGAGATGTCATCTAAAAAAAATATGGAAGTTTTAGATGTATCCATAAAATAATTTAACAATGAAAGAAAGTAACAAAAAATACGATGCCATCATCATTGGTGGTGGTCACAACGGATTGGTGGCTGCTTGCTATCTTGCCAAAGCGGGTAAAAGCGTCATTCTTCTGGAGTCTAATAAAGAACTTGGAGGCGCAACTACTAGCGTAAAAACTTTTCCTGAATATGATGCACATCTTTCACGCTATTCCTATTTAGTATCCTTATTGCCCGATCAAATTGTTGCTGACTTAGGTATTAATTTTACAACCATTGGTCGTTCCATTGCTTCTTATACGCCTTATCAGCGCGGAGGAACAGATGCGGGTCTTTTGATTTCATCGGACTGGGATGAGGCGACCGCAAACAGCTTTCATCAACTTACAGGATCCGATAAGGAAGGAAAAGCTTGGTGTAATTTTTACGATGATATTGCTTTGCTTGCAAAACGGATGGCACCTTCCATGCTTCAACCACTTAAAACTGCAGCGGAAATTAAATCCGAAATGGGACTGCCCGAAGTATGGCGTAACCTAATGGAAGTTCCCATTGGGGAAGTTATTCGCAATCAATTTAGCGATGATTTAGTGCAAGGTGTGGTTTTAACGGATGCATTGATTGGAACATTTGCGTCATCAAATCATATGCAGGCCAATCGATGTTTTTTATATCACCTCATCGGAAATGGTACTGGAAAGTGGCGTGTGCCGCAGGGTGGTATGGGTGCTTTGGTGAACGAGCTGCATCGCATTGCTATTTCATGGGGTGTGGAAATAAAATTACAATCCAAAGTGACAGCACTTGATAGTGGAGCGATGGGTGTTCGTGTTGAAACGGAATCTGGAGATGTATACACTGCCAAGGATTTACTTTTTGCAGCCGCTCCGCAGCATTTAGCAAAATTACGCGGGAGTGCAGTTCCGGAATCTTTGGAGGGTGCACAGTTGAAAATTAATATGTTATTATCTCGTCTGCCTCGCCTAAAGTCAAATGTTGATCCAAGGCTTGCTTTTGCCGGTACATTTCATGTGAATCAAAGTTATGATCAGTTGGAACTTGCATACGCTTCTGCGCTAAATGGAGAAATGCCGCAGCGCCTACCTTTGGAAATGTATTGTCACACACTTTCTGATCCATCAATTTTGTCCGCAGCGCTGAACGAAAAAGGTTTTCATACCCTAACACTTTTTGGTTTACATACACCCGCTAAACTTTTTGATGCAGATCCAGTTGGCGCTAAGGCCTCAGCCAAACAGCTTGCCATTACTAGTTTGAATGAATACTTGCTTGATCCTATTGAATCTGTTTTGGCTCCTTGCAGTGATGGTTCATTAGCCATTGAAGTGAAATCACCGCTCGATCTTGCGCAGGAAATTTCGCTACCGCGTGGAAATATATTTCATCGTGATTTGGATTTTCCTTTTCTTGAAGATGATGATGAAAAAAGCAGTCACCAAATTTGGGGAGCGGAAACGGATGATCCACATATTTATATTGCAGGTGCAGGAGCGCGTCGCGGCGGCGGTGTTAGTGGTATTGCCGGTCACAATGCTGCGATGGCTTTACTTTCTAAAACTGAAAAATAAACGTATTGAATTTTAAGTTCAGTTCTAATTTATAGTATTGTAGTTGTAGCTATTCTTTTTTCTTTAACTGTAAAAAAGATATTCCAAGCCAAATAACAGCGGCTGTCATTGATATAGCGCCTATCAATACAAATATTGGAGGTAAACCGAAATACACTTCTGTTAAAATGCCTATAGGCATTAGTAATCCGATCATTGCTAACCAGGAAATATTTTTAGCGGACTGTATTTGTCCATTAAATTGAATTAGTAAAAATCCAATTATAATATTAAGAATTGAGAAAAGATTTCCATGAACATGTGCTAATCTTGATTCAAAATGCTTCCCAATACTATAATTATTAATCCATTCTAGTTTATTCGGAGCAAAATCTCGTAGGTAAATGAGTAAGAAACCATATAGCATAAAAATGCCCATTATCAAAAAGCCTATTCCAATGTTTTTCTTGCCTTCCATTTTATTTAAATTTATGATGAAACACAATCTACCATCTTTTGATATGGGTAAATATGACTTTAAACATGTTTCCCTTCGTTATTAATAATGGCGTTTATGATATTGGTAAATTTCAGCTCCCATTTTATTTTTCTCATCATCTGTTAGTATTATTGCCTTAGAAATGGCGAAATGTCGTCCAAATGACGTCTATATGTCAATAATTTATTCATTTAGTAATAGCATATTTGCAAATGGAATTTGGTGAAAGATTAAAAGTGCTCAGAACCAGTTTGAATTATTCTCAAAAAGAACTATCCGAACAAACGGGACTTACACTAAGGACAATTCAACGAATCGAAAACAACGAGGTCAACCCAAGCCTTCATTCATTAAAAGTGATAGGAGAAGCCTTGAAGACAGATCTTTCGGAATTTGTCAATAAATCGGACACCAAACCTTATGAATTTAATTTCACCATTAAAATCACAGATATGAATCAATTCCTCAATGACTTAAAAGCGTTGGTAAAAACACACTGGAAAACAATTTTAATTATTGTTGTTGTAATTTGGCTTGTCACAAGCTATACTGAAATTAAATCAGGAATAATGGACGCATGGAGCGGAAAGTAGTAGCTATCAATGAATTCGACCGCCTATCTAATATATTATAAAAAAATCGTATCGAAAGTCCTATTTTTACAGTACTAAAAAACATAATATATGAAAAAAGTTTTCTTATCCATTGCGTTATTTGTCTCAGCTATTTTTACAGTTAATGCACAAACTGCAGATGAAGTTATTGCAAAGTATATTACTGAAATAGGTGGTGCAGAAAAGTGGGCTAAAGTACAATCTATAAAAATTGAAGGACAAATTGAAGTGCAAGGAATTCAAATTCCTTTTACTATGCAAGGATCGCAAATGAAAGGCATGAGAGTGGATGCTGAATTTCAAGGGAATAAAATTATTGATATCACAACGCCAACCAAAGGTTGGGCACAAAACCCATTGTCAGGAAAGGCAACATTAAGTCCTATTTCAGAAGATGAGTTAAAGCAAAAATTAGATGACTTAGATATTCAAGATGCTTTTGTTGATTACAAAGCCAAAGGTTCTGTGATTGAATCTTTAGGGAAAGATGAAGAAGATGGTAATGAGTATTTTAAAATTAAGATGACGACTAAAAATGGCAACGAAAAAACATACTTTTTTGATACCAAAACCAATTTGATTTATAAAATTGAGTCTATTGTAAAACAACAAGGTCAAGAAATGAAGTCTGAACAAAAATTATTAGACTATCAAACTACTGAATACGGAATAAAATTTCCTTTCAAACAAGATCAAGGGCAAATGATGATGGTTACTAAAAAAATCACCATCAACCCAACTATCGACGCTACTATATTCAACGGAAACTAATTTTCTATAATTAATAAACTACTATTTTGCGCAAATCAAGCTGCGTAAATAGTAGTTTTTTATTTCAACTATTTTTATGCAATTAAAAAATAAATTAACCGGATTGTTTTTGCTACTCGTATTTTTTACGAATGCACAAAACACAATTAACTCTTCTTATTTTCAAGTCATGGGCGCAAGGCCTCTAGGGCCATCTACCATGAGTGGAAGAATAACCTCAATTGATGGTATAAGCGCTAATGGCCAACTTAACTTATTTGTAGGTACTGCAGGCGGTGGTATTTGGAAAAGTCAAAATGGTGGATTATCATTCATTTCAATTTTTGACAAATATTGTCAGTCCATTGGTGCCCTGGCGATTGAGCCGGGTAATGCTAAAGTGGTATATGCAGGCGCTGGCGAAAGCAATACAAGAAATTCAGTTTCCTATGGAGACGGTATGTATAAAACAACAGACGGTGGAAACAACTGGCAAAAAATTGGATTGGATAGTACGGAAAGAATTAGTAAAATTTTAATTAATCCAACTGATAAAAAAACCGTGTATGTATCTGCTCCAGGGCCACTTTGGAATTCATCTACACATAGAGGATTATACAAAACAATAGATGGCGGTAAAACATGGAATAAAATTTTATATGTAAACGAAGAAACTGGTTGTGCAGATATTGCAATGCATCCAACCAAGCCAGAAACCCTATTTGCTTCCATGTGGCAGTTCAGAAGAAAAGCCTATGCTTTTAGTTCAGGCGGTCCAGGAAGTGGTTTACATAAATCAACAGATGGCGGAAAAACTTGGAATAAAATTACCAACGGATTACCGGAAGGTGATTTAGGTAGAATCGTAATCACGATTAATCCTTCTAAGCCTTCAGAGGTGCTTGCGATTGTTGAAGCAAAAGTACCTGGTTTATATATTTCTGAGGATGAAGGAGCTACTTGGAAAAAATTAGCATCTACAGAAAATTTAACAGCACGTCCATTTTATTTTAGCACATTGGTATACGATCCTAAGGATCCAAAAAGAGTATACCGCCCTGCATTTGACTTTCAATATTCAAGTGATGGAGGGTATTCATGGAACAATACAGTGATTGGTGGCATTGAGCCTCATGCTGATATGCATGCATTATGGATCAACCCCAATAATCCTGACATGATGTTTGTTGGAACAGATGGTGGTATTTATATGAGCACCAATAAAGGAACTGCTTGGCAGTTTATAAACAGTTTACCAGTGGGTCAATTTTACCATGTATCTACAGATAACCAAACACCCTATCATGTATACGGTGGTTTGCAAGATAATAATAGTTGGATGGCACCAAGTTCAGCACCAGGTGGCG
>CAJBLA010000196.1 GCA_903953815.1 uncultured Bacteroidota bacterium
TATCCATTTTCGGATCCTGATCCTATTGCGAACTTTTCTAAAATTTATCCCTACTTCCGTTTTGATGGTTTCACTGAAACGGGTGTCCAAAAAAAATGGAAAGTAGTAGAGATTGAAAATGATTTTATCAAAATTTTAATCTTACCAGAAGTTGGAGGTAAAATTTGGGCCGCGATAGATAAAAAAACCAACGAGCCTTTTTTATATTATAATCATGCAGTAAAATTCAGAGATGTTGCTATGCGCGGTCCTTGGACCAGTGGTGGCATTGAAGCCAACTATGGCATTATTGGGCATACGCCTAACTGCGCTACCCCAGTGGATTATATAATTACTAAAAAAGAAGATGGTAGTGTGAGTTGTACCATTGGCGTGCTTGATTTATTAACGCTTACCAATTGGCGCATGGAAATTAACGTTCCTAAGGACAAAGCTTTTTTCACTACCCAATCCTTTTGGTATAATAGCACTCCCACAGAACAACCGTACTATCATTGGATGAATGTGGGTTTAAAAGTGAGTGGTAATTTGGAATACATTTATCCAGGTACGAAATACATTGGTCATGAAGGAGAATACAATGACTGGCCTATTAATAAGGACAATGGGAAAAACATTGCATTTTACAACAACAATAATTTTGGCACGTATAAATCCTACCATGTTTTTGGTAAGTACACTAATTTTTTTGGCACCTATTGGCATGATGATGATTATGGTATGGTTCGTTATGGTAATCATGATGACAAGGCCGGTAAAAAAATATGGATCTGGGGCTTATCACGTCAAGGCATGATTTGGGAAAAATACTTAACTGATACGGATCAACAATACACCGAAGTGCAATCGGGTAAACTGTTTAATCAAAATGCAGAGAAAAGTACGTTCACGCCGTTTAAGCATGTGAACTTTTCTCCTTATAGTACGGATACTTGGAAGGAATATTGGTATGCAGTAAATAAAACCAAGGGCATGGTGGAAGCTTCGGTTTATGGTGCGTTGAATATGGTTCAGAATAATGGCTGGCTTAAAATTTTATTTTGTCCTGTACAACAAATCAATGATGCGATAGAAATTAAAGTTGGCGATAAAGTTATCTATTCAAAACAAGTTTCCTTAGCACCCACTATAAATTTTGTTGATTCCGTTAAATACAATCCAAATCAAGGCGACTATACTTTGAGCATTGGTGGTGTTAAATTGAATTATAGCAACGCGCCTAGTGCCAATGTATTGAGTCGCCCTGTAGAATCGCCTTCTAATTTTGATTGGAACAACGCGAATGGTTTTTATATTAAGGGTAAGGAATTCATGGATCAAAAATTATATGACCAAGCAGAGGCGGCGCTTGCCACTTCACTTAAAATGGATAGTAATAATTTGCTAGCCCTGGTTAAAATGTCGTCCTTACAATATCGCAACCACAATTATAATACTGCTTTAGTTTTAGTTAAAAAAGCTTTAAGTATTGACACCCATAATGGCAGTGCTAACTATTACTATGGCATCATCAATGCAGCATTAGGAAATACGGTTGATGCAAAAGATGGTTTTGATTTAGCTACTTTATCGGCGGAATATAAAACAGGCGCATATACTGAGTTGGCTAAATTATATTTAGCTGAAAAAAATTACATCAACGTAATTGACTATACGAATAAAGCACTTACCTATAATGCTATTAATATTGCAGCGCTTCAATTGCAAGCGATTGCTTTTCGTTATACCAATGATCAAATCAAATATGATGAAACCATCAAAAAAATTAAAGGCTATGATCCATTAAATCACTTTGTCAATTTTGATGCTTATTATAAATTAAGTCATAGCGCAACTTACGATGAACAAAAAATAAATCAGGCGCTGCGTTCATTTAACAACCTGATTCAAAATGAACAGCCCTTTGAAACTTATTTACAAATCGCCAACGATTACTTTAATGTGGGCTTGTTAAATGAAGCCGAGCAAGTGCTGGCAATTTGCCCTGCGAATACTTTGGTGAAATATTGGTTAGCCTATATCCATGCGAAACAAAACAAAACATTTACAGCCGACTTAGCTGCGGCAAATAGTGCAGCGCCCGATTTTGTTTTCCCTTTCCGCAATATGGATTTTGAGGTGTTTGAATGGGCCACTAAGCAATCTTCTCATTGGAAGCCTAAATATTATTTGGCTTTATTATTAAAGGATCGCAACAAAGTGGCACAGGCCAAGTCCATTTTTACTTCCTTACAAGGGGAACCCGATTACGCGCCATTTTACGCAACACGTGCTGCATTATTAATGACTGAAACAACACAGGCGAGTGCTTTAACCGCAACCATTGCTGATTTAAA
>CAJBLA010000197.1 GCA_903953815.1 uncultured Bacteroidota bacterium
AAACCTCACGCAAAACCTCACGCAAACCTCACGCAGAAACAACAAAGGACCCACGATTTAACGTAAGTCCTTGATTTTCATGTAGCGAGACCGGGATTTGAACCCGGGACCTCAGGGTTATGAATCCTGTGCTCTAACCAACTGAGCTACCTCGCCGAATGGTTATTACCCCTTTTAAGGGGTGGCAAATTTAGTTAAAAATTTTGATAATTAAGGGTTCACTTTAATGCTAAATACTTGATTTGCTTCAAAATAGCCCTCAAAAACATCTCCCTTTAAGGTGGGGCCCACCCCAACTGGTGTGCCTGTATATATTAAGTCACCTGGGTATATCGTAAAGTATTCAGTGATACTTTCTAAAATGGTGGCTAATGAAAATATCATTAATGAGGAATCGCCATCTTGAACAATAGTAGCATTTTTATGTAATGAAAAGTGGATGGGCTGATCTAAAATTGCTGCAGTTAATGGTGTCCATTTACCCAATACAGCTGAATCATCAAACGCTTTGGCTTTTTCCCAAGGCAATCCTTTTTCTTTAAGCTTGGCTTGCAAATCACGTGCAGTAAAATCAATACCTACAGTAATCGCATCACAATAGTCAATTACATTCACTGCCTTTAAATTCTTTCCTTGTTTACTTACACGCAAAACCAATTCACCTTCATAATGTAAGTCATTCGTGAAGGAAGGAATATTGAAATTTTTTCCGTCGGCTAACAGAGAAGCAGATGGTTTCATAAAAATAACAGGTGATGTAGGTACTTCATTTCCTAACTCCTGTGCATGCGCTACATAATTTCGTCCAATACAAAATATACTCATACAAATATTTTTTTTTAAGCTACAATCTCAAGTGCATTTGCCATAGTCATCGTTCTGGATAATCCTATGCTAGCAAATGACTCAATTACTTCAACACTTTTTTCTATTTTTAGTTCCACGATTTTTTTTTCGCCGGTATTCCATTTGCCTAAAACAAAATCAATCTGTTGCCCTTTTTTAAAATCATTACCTATGCCAAATCTTAGTTTTGGATACGCATCAGTACCCAATGTTAATTGAATATCCTTTAATCCATTATGCCCGGCATCCGACCCTGATGCACGTAATCGAATTTTTGAAATAGGTAATGCCAAGTCATCTACGATAGTTAAAGTATTTTCGATCTCGATTTTTTCCTTGTCCATCCAATATTTAAAAGCCTTGCCACTTAAATTCATAAAAGTGGTGGGCTTTACACAAATAAATGTTTTACCCTTCCACTTAACTTCTGCAACATCCGCCAATCGATCTGATTTAAAAAAGCCATCATGCTTTATTACAAAAGCATCAAGTACATCAAAGCCTATATTATGCCTGGTGTGCGCGTATTCGGGACCGATATTCCCTAAGCCTGTGATTAAAAATTTTGACATTTACTTTTATCGTTCAAATTCAAATTTAAGCAAAAATTGTCCTTTATTTAAAACTAAAATCCCCTCCCGAAACACGGGAAGGGATTTTGTATATTCTTAATTTGTAAGAAACTATTTTTTCGCAGCGGCAGCAGCGGCTGGTGCAGCAGCACCTGCAGCAGGAGCAGCAGATTCTTCTTGCTTTAACTGACGTGTTAAAACAACAGAAGCAACTGGTATACGTGGTGGATTTAAAATTTCCATATTTGGAGCATTTACATCCTGAACACGAATATTTCCATTCAATTCAAGGTTAGTAATATCGCACTCAATAAATTCTCTCAAATCCTTTGGTAATGCTTTTACTTTTAATGACTTCATTTTAACGATTAGTTTACCACCAGCTTTAACACCGACAGATACACCCACCATTTTTAATGGTAAAGTGGCAATCACTTTTTTGTCATTTACTAATTCTAATAAGTCAACGTGAATTAACGCATCAGTCACCTTATCAAATTGCAAATCCTTCAAAATGCATTTGTAAGTTTTTCCTTCTACAGTAACATCTGCTAATTGGAATTCACTTGTGTACACTAAAGACTTAAAAGCCTTTGCTGGAGCATAAAAATTTACTTCAGTAGCACCCCCGTAAATTACAGCTAGCACATTGTCCTGAGAGCGAAGCTGGCGGGCGACTTTTTTGCCATTTTCGGTCCTCAAGTGGCCATCGATTGTAATTGTTTTCATTTTATAATTTTTTCTATTGTAAGATGATAGATAGTTTTCACTATCTACACCCATTATTCTTTCTCAATAATGGAGGGCGAAGGTAGGAAATAAAAAAGGAGAAACCAAAGTCTCTCCTTACTATTTACCTTTATTTGATAAGTAATTGATTATTAACCCCTTGCCTTTAATTGTGAGTGTACAAATAAGCTAGTTATGCTCTTATTTTCATAGGCATTACGGATAGCTATTGCAAATAAATCAGCAACGGTTACAACTTTAATTTTAGCCGACGGATGGGCTAATGGAATGGTATCGCAAACCACCAATTCCTCTAGCACGCTATTTTCAATGTTTTCGTAGGCTTTGCCGCTTAATACAGGATGGGTAATCATAGCTCTAACTGACCTGGCCCCTTTTTCCTTTAATAAAGCTGCGGCCTTTACTAAAGTGCCTCCTGTATCGCAAATATCATCTACTATAACAATGTCTTTCCCTGTTACATCCCCAATGACCACCATGCTTGCAATTTCATTGGCACGTTTGCGATGTTTATCACAAATCACCATTTCAGCATTGAAATAATTAGCCACCTCACGCACGCGATTGGTACTTCCTACATCCGGTGCTGCAAAGGTTAAATTCTCCAACTTTAATTGCTCGATATAAGGAATAAAAATTGCTGAACTATCTAAGTGATCCACTGGAACATCAAAAAATCCTTGTATTTGTGCCGCATGTAAATCCATCGTAATCACACGGTGGGCACCAGCTGCTTCTAATAATGTTGCAATTAATTTTGCCCCTATCGCAACCCTTGGTTTGTCCTTACGATCCTGTCTTGCAAAACCATAATAAGGGACTACTGCAATTATTTTATAAGCACTTGCTCTTTTCGCCGCATCAATCATCATCAATAATTCCATGATGTTTTCAGTAGGTGCATAAGTGCTTTGCACTAAAAAAACATAATCACCACGGATACTTTCTAAAAAAATAGGCTGAAACTCACCATCACTAAATTTTTGGATATTGATTTTACCAATGGGTGCGCCAAAGCGTTGTGCTATTTTTTCAGCAAGGGCTTGTGAGCCAGTTCCGGCAAATATTTTAACAGAAGGATTCATGTGTTTGGGATATGCTCCAAAGTTATAATTATCGTTTACAAATTATAAATAAATACCGGGGTACTTTTCAACAAATCAATGACTTATGCACATAATGGCTATTCTTTTTAAGTATTTATACCATTTTTTTATGTTGTTCCAAGCGCTAGATTTAAAAAAAATTAGTATGCAAGTCATGAACAATATTAAGTCCTGGGCCAACGAGGACCAACCCATTTACAAAATGTACAAAAAAGGCGCTAAAAATTTAAGCGATGTGGAACTGCTCGCCATTATACTTCAGCATGGCACCATACATCAAAACGCAGTTGAATTAGCAAGGTCATTATTGAATGCGGCGCAAAATAATTTGCAAAAATTTTCAAAATTATCTGTTGCAGATATTTTAGGTTTAAAGATTAAAGGGATTGGAAAAATAAAAGCCATTCGCATACTTGCTGCTATTGAACTTGGTTCACGTCGTATGTATAATAGCATTGACAAAAAAAATATTCGACAAAGTAAGGATGTTGCAGATCATTTAAAATATTTGCTTCAATTTGAAAGCAGGGAATTATTTATGGTGCTATTATTAAACCAAGCCAACAAAGTAATCCATGAGGAAATTTTAAGTGAAGGCGGCATCACTGGAACGGTGGCCGATCCTAGAATAATATTCAAGCTGGCGCTGAGCCACGAAGCCACTGGATTCATCATTTGCCACAACCATCCCAGTGGTCAATTAAAACCAAGTAATATGGACGATATTTTAACAGAAAAAATTAAAAAAGGCGCAGCCTATTTTGACATCAAATTAATTGATCACCTCATTGTGAGTACCGAAGGATATTATAGCTATGCCGAACAAAGTTTGAATTGGTAATTCAATTATGCTTGTGCTGTAGGACCTCCAAAATTCATAGGTATTTCAACAGGTAACATATCTCCAATTGCACCATTGGCCTCTTCGTATCTTTCTACATTTTCAACCAATGCCTTCATGAATCTTTTGGCATGCATTGGCGTTAAAATTACCCTCGACTTTACTTTACTTTTAGGGGTTCCTGGCATCACATTTACAAAGTCAATCACAAATTCAGCATTGCTGTGTGTAATTATTGCCAAATTAGCATAACTGCCTTCTGCAATTTCCTCGGTAATTTCAATGTTTAACGGCTGGTTGGGATTTTGTTCCATAGGTATATTTATGAGTGCAAAGATACAGGGGATGGAATGTTAAAAAAAAATTACACTGCTCTAATTCAAATAACTAAATTTGTGGCATGTTAATACTAGACGGGAAAATAGCTTCGGCAGCAGTAAAAGCCACTTTATTGGCTCAAACACAAGCACTTACCATGGAAGGGAAAAGAGCACCTCATTTGGCAGCCATTTTAGTGGGTAATAATGGCGCAAGTGAAACCTATGTTGCAAGCAAAGTGAAAAATTGCGAGGAAACTGGTTTTGAATCCACCTTGATTCGTTTGGATGTTGCTGTTAGTGAAAAAATATTATTAGATAAAATCATCGAATTAAATAACAATCCTGCTATCGATGGAATTTTAGTTCAGTTACCGCTACCGAAACATATTGATGAAGCAAAAGTAATTGAGACCATTAACCCCGCGAAGGATGTGGATGGTTTTCATCCCGCCAATGTGGGAAGATTAGTACAAGGATTACCCACTTTTATTCCGGCAACTCCTTATGGTATTTTATTAATGCTAGCCCATTTTGATATTCCAACCAAAGGAAAAAATGCAGTGGTAATTGGTCGCAGTAATATTGTTGGAAGACCAATGAGTATTTTGTTAAGTAGTAATATTCCACAAGGCAATTGCACAGTTACGCTTTGTCATAGTCATACAAAAAACTTGAAAGAAATTTGTTTGGAAGCTGATATCATTGTTGCTGCATTAGGCGTTCCTAATTTTTTAACGGGTGACATGATTAAGCCAGGCGCGGTGATTGTAGATGTTGGTATTACCAGAGTGGAAGATGCGACTGCAAAAAAAGGTTTTAGAATTAAAGGTGATGTAAACTATGACGAGGCTTGTACAAAAGCATCTGCTATTACTCCTGTTCCAGGTGGTGTTGGTTTAATGACCATTGCAGGTTTATTAAAAAATACAATGAAGGCTTACGAGGCTTCTCAAAATAAATAAGCTTGCCTACTACAACCACCTATCCAGTAATGGAAATGTTTTACTCCTTACAAGGAGAAGGATACCATCAAGGTAAAGCCGCATTTTTTATTCGACTTGCCGGATGCGATGTGGGTTGTGTATGGTGTGATGTTAAAGATAGTTGGGATGCAAGTAAACATCCACAATTAAGTATTGATGAAATTGTCAATGCAGCTTTAGCGCATCCAAGTAAAATTGCCATTGTTACTGGAGGCGAACCCTTATTACATGCATTAAATCCTTTAACCACCGCATTGAAAGCGGCCGGTTTTCAAACACATATTGAAACTTCAGGGTCAAGTCCTTTATCAGGACAATGGGATTGGATTTGTTTATCACCTAAAAAGTTCAAATTTCCTTTGGAGGAAAGTGTGGCATCTGCATCAGAATTAAAAGTGGTGGTATTTAATAAATCCGATATTGAATGGGCGGAAAGCTTTGAAAAAAAGGTGTCTCCCAATTGTAAGCTTTACTTACAACCAGAATGGGATAAGGCCGATACGATGACCCCTTTGTCCATTGATTATATTAAAGCGCACCCGCAATGGGAATTAAGCGCACAGTTGCATAAATACATACAAGTTCCTTAAGTAGATTATATTTACATACCCAATTTGATGGATTATGAATCATAGAAAAACGCATTTTGTGTTTTACTTACTAATATTGTTTTCATGTTTGAAATACAATCCATCGCACGCGCAAAATAATCGTTCAGCTGCTGAAAAATTATACCAAAAAGCATTAGTGTCTTTTGATGAACAACAATATGAAAAATGTATTCCCTTGTTGGAAAAGAGCATGCAAACGGACCCCAATTTTATTGATCCAATTTTAACTTTGTTTCAAATAAACTTGGACTTAAAAAAATATACTACAGCAATACCCTTATTCAATAAGGCGCTGCAACTTGATGCTATGGTGAGTTTCCCCTACTTTATAAAACAAGCCGCAGCTTATGCGAGTATGGGAGATTATGCGAAAGCAAAAGAATTGATCCTGGGAAATTTGAACAATGAAAAAATGACTGCTGATTTGAAAGGAAAGGCGCTTAACTTTTTAACGATTTGTAATTATGCAATAGCACATCCTTCCAATGAAGAAATTAGCATTCATAATTTAGGAGACAGTATTAATACTGCCGCGCCTGAATATTTTCCCTATTTTTCAATAAAGGACAGTGTGTTATTTTTTATGCGGAAATTAAATATTCGCAGGGAAGATTTTTATACAAGCACTTTAACCAACAATGGTTTTGCCAAAGCCAAATTATTGGAGGACTCCATCAATTTTGCCGACAAAAAAGGAAGTGTGAGCTTTTTACCTGATATGCAAACTTTGTATTTTGCCGCTGACTATCCTGAGCAAGGTTATGGTAGATATGACATTTATAAATCAATAAAATCGGGCAATCATTGGAGTACTGCAAAAAATTTAGGGCGTAATGTGAACACTGATTATTGGGATAGCGCACCCAGTATTTCACCTGATGGTAAAGCATTGTATTTTAGCAGCAATCGCCCCGGCGGATTGGGAGGTATTGACTTATATGTAGCATTCAAAAATGAAAAAGGGGGTTGGGAGGAAGCCATAAATCTGGGCCCTCAAATAAACACCTCTGGGGATGAGCAAACGCCCTTCATTCATGCCGACAATAATAGTTTGTATTTTTCATCAACGGGCTGGCCTGGTTATGGTGGTGCTGATTTTTTTGTTGCACACCAAAAAATAGATGGCAATTGGACCACGCCTTTAAACTTGGGTTACCCTATTAATACTTTTGATAATGAAGGCAGTATTGCTGTGGCAAGCAATGGCATGGATGCATATATAGCTAGTGACAGATCAGATAGTCGAGGTGGATTGGATATTTATAAAGTCACTTTATCAAAAGCCTCCAGGGCGAATAAAAAGTTTTTCTTAAAGGGCGTGATAAAAGATGCAAATTCAAAAAAGGCAATTTCGGCAATGGTAAATTTAGTTGATCCTGCCGATCAATCTAGTTTTACAAAAATTGAAGTAGACAGCAATGGACAATTTATTTTTGTACTTCCTTATTTGGATAGTGTAGGCATTTCAATAACTAGCTCATTTTATGATGAAGCTAATAGAACAATTACAAGCACTTCATTTGACAATGACAATACCAGCAATCAGGAATTTTATTTAAACGCGATCAAAAAACAATTTACCCAAACATTCACAAATGTTTTGTTTGCAACAAATGCTGCAACTTTATTAGCAGGATCCGAAAAAGAATTAAATGAATTAGCCGCTTTCTTAATAGCGCAACCAACTGCAACTATTTTAATTGAAGGACATACAGATAATACGGGTGATGCGAATAAAAATAAAATACTATCCCTTGGTCGTGCTAAGTCAATCGCCCAATTTTTGATGAATCATAAGATTCAAGCGCAACGTATTACCACTATTGGCTATGGCGATACCAAACCCATTGCTAGCAACGATACAGAACAAGGTCGTCAACAAAACAGACGCACCACTTTTACCATTTCCATTCCAAAATAGCGTATTTATACGCAAAGTTTGCTATAGTAGTATAGGGATATTCGCCCTATGTCAACTCATTTATTGTATAGCATTGCATTTAGTAAAATTATTGGCCTGAACGATAAGCAACGAAAATTACTGTTAGCCCATTATAATTCAGCTGAAACAATTTACAAGGAACGATTTAATTTGCAAATCCCCTTTAAAGATGTAAATGATGATATTAAAAAAATATTACTAAATGATTGGCCATGGGAGGAAACAGAAAGTGAATTGGCGTTTATCCAAAAACATGATATACATGCTACCTGCATTTTTGATGCGGACTACCCCAATCGGTTAGTGCATTGCGAAGATGCGCCAACAGTTATCTATGTCAAAGGCAACATGGATTTCAATAAAAAACATTTGGTGAGCATAGTTGGCACTAGGCAACACACCGTACAAGTAAATAACGTCATTCATGAAATAACCGAAGGGCTTGCACATTTAAATATCGGCATCATCAGTGGTATGGCATTGGGTATCGATGGAATTGCACATAAAAATGCATTGAATAAAAAAATTCCTACCTGGGGCGTGCTCGCACATGGATTGGATCAAATTTATCCAAAACAACATCGCCGTCTTGCCATTGAAATGCTTGAACAAGGTGGACTTATTACTGAAAATAAAAAAGGAGCCATTCCACTACCCTATTTTTTTCCAAAACGAAATAGAATTGTAGCAGGCATGAGTGATGTTACGATTGTTGTGGAATCTGATATACAAGGCGGAAGTATGATTACTGCAAAGCTTGCTTTTGATTACAACCGAAATGTTTTTGCGATACCTGGTAAAATACAGGATCCTAAAAGTAAGGGCTGCTTGTTGTTGATTAAAACCAATAATGCACAAATGTATTATGACAGTATTGACTTTTTAGAAACTATGAAATGGGCACTGCCCGAAATGAACCCCAACAGGATTGACCCCAAAAATCCACAACTAACCCTAGTACTGGAACCTGATGCATTGTCCATTTTAGAAATTGTTGAACGTCAAGGACCTATTCATCCGGACGACATTATCCGGCAATTAACAATCCCACCAGGTGCTTTCGCCACCCACTTATTTATGTTAGAAATGCAGGATTTTGTATTTAAGCAAGCAGGCAACCTTTATATTCGACTGTAAATCAGGCAAAAAAAAGGATTTTGTCTAAATACCTCAAGGTCCTATCTTTGCCTATGGCAACAAGAAATTCTACAAACAACTCCCGCATTTTTGGTAAAGGCTTAACTTTTGACGACGTATTGTTAATGCCCGCGTATTCTGAAATTTTACCTTCAGAGGTAATCATTCACGCACATCTTACTAAAAATATTCAATTACATGTTCCAATTTTGTCCTCGGCAATGGATACCGTTACCGAAGCCAACTTAGCAATTGCACTTGCGCGCGAAGGCGGCATTGGCATTTTGCACAAAAACATGAGTATTGAAAGGCAGGCTGAACAGGTGCGTAAAGTAAAACGTAGCGAAAGTGGCATGATTGTAGATCCCATTACACTCGAAGTAACTGCAACAATTGGAGATGCTTTAAAATTGATGAAGGAAAATAAAATTGGAGGTATTCCAATTGTTGACAAAACAAATAAGTTGGTAGGTATTTTAACCAATCGTGATTTAAGATTCGAGACCGATCGCAAACGTAAAGTAAGCGAAGTAATGACCAAAGAAAATTTAGTCATCGCTCCTGAAGGAACTGATTTAAAAAAAGCAGAGAAAATTTTACGCCAATATAAAATTGAAAAATTACCTGTTGTAAATAAACAAGGAAAATTAATAGGTTTAATTACATACCGTGATATTTTACAACTAAGTGCATTCCCAAATGCAGTGAAAGATAAAATTGGCCGTTTATTAGTAGGTGCTGCTTTAGGTATCACCAAAGATTTATTAGATCGCGCTGCAGCACTTCAAAGTGTGGGCGTTGATATAGTTTCATTAGATAGCGCACATGGTCACAGCAAAGGTGTTATAGAAGCACTTAAATTATTGAAAAAAACTTATAAGAATTTACCAGTCATTGCTGGTAATGTAGCTACTGCTAGTGGCGCATTGGCCTTGGCCAATGCGGGAGCCGACGCCGTTAAAGTGGGTATCGGTCCAGGATCTATTTGTACTACACGTATCGTAGCAGGTGCAGGTGTTCCGCAATTAACTGCGATCATGGAAGCAGCAAGGGCATTGAAAGGTAAAAACATCCCCATCATTGCAGATGGCGGTATTCGTTATACGGGTGATATGGTTAAAGCGTTAGCCGCAGGCGCGAACTGTGTAATGATGGGTAGCATTTTTGCAGGGACAGAAGAAAGCCCTGGTGAAACTATTATTTACGAAGGAAGAAAATTCAAAGGCTACAGAGGCATGGGAAGTATTGGTGCAATGAGTCAAGGAAGTGGAGATCGATATTTTCAAGAAAATGAATCCGACAGCAAAAAATTTGTACCAGAAGGAATTGAAGGTCGCGTTGCTTACAAAGGAAATTTACATGAAATAGTATATCAATTTGTTGGTGGCCTAAAAGCGGGTATGGGCTACTGTGGTGCTAAAACAGTGAAGGATTTACAAAATGCCACTTTTGTTCAAATCACGAATGCAGGTATGAGAGAAAGCCATGCACATGATGTTGAAGTAACAAGAGAAGCGCCTAATTATAGCCGCAAATAAGTTACAATCATTCAGTTTTAGTAAACGCGTCCATCAAATACGCTAACAACTTTTAAAAGCAAAATTCAATGTTGAAGAAATATTTATTTATTTGTTTTTTTATTGGATCAAGTTTTTTAATCGCCAATAATTCAAAAGCACAAGCAAACGACACACCTCGTCTACAAATAAGTATACTTACCTGTGATGCAGGTGAGGATATTTATACCGCATGGGGACACACCGCTATTCGTGTGATTGACAGTGTTCAAGGAAGCGACTATGTTTTCAACTACGGCACATTTGATTTTGAAACACCCTTCTTTATATCAAAATTTGTAAAAGGAAGTTTGGAATATTTTATATCCGCAAATTACTATGCCGATTTTTATGCGCAGTACCAATATGAAAAAAGAAATATAAAAGAGCAGGTCCTTAATTTATCTGCAACTGAAAAAATAAGATGGTATCAGGGATTGAAAAAAAATATGATTGGAAAAAATAAATACTATTTATATAATTTCATCACAGACAATTGTACCACACGCGTAAAAGATGGGCTGTTTAATTTTTCACATTACGTTCCCAATCGAAGTCAGGAAAAATCATTTAGGGAGAAAGTTGTCTTAGCGCCTTATCAAAAAGGTATTCCTTGGATTGGCCTAGGCATTGATTTATTGCTCGGTTCTTTTTCGGATCAAAAACCAACCGATCAACAAGCAGCATTTTTACCTGATTTACTTTTTGATCAAATAGCAGGAACAAGAAAATTAGTACGATCAACCAATGTCTCTAATTTTAACAATGAAACTGCTGCAACTAAACCAAATACAACAGATAATAGCCCATTATTTATCTTAATCGGATTTTTAGCTTTGTATGCACTTAGCTTGATCTTTAAAAATAAATCTGTGCGTGTGATTGCTAGTGTCACGGATGTTATTTTATTACTTGCATTCACACTAGGCGGTAGTTTAATTTTTTACATGAGTTTTGTATCCAACCATACCGCCTGCTTTAATAACTTTAATATCATGTGGATGCACCCCTTATATATTATAGGTTTAATTGCTTACTTTATAAAAAATGAATGGATTAGTCATATTGGTAAAGTATTTTTAGGTGCAGTTGTAGGATTAGTTATTGCTAGCTACTGGCTACCGCAACATTTTTCAATTGAAGTATTTACATTAATCGCAATAGCATTAATTTTAAACTATCGCCTTATTCAAAGAGGGCAAAATAACATACAACATAAAAATTAACAATTTCAACCGTATACCATGTCAAAAATTATATTAATTACAGGCGCTAGTTCAGGATTTGGCAAAGCTATTGCTGAAAAATTTGCAGCTGGTGGTTGGAATTTAATTTTAACTGCACGTCGCAAGGAAAAATTAGCAGAAGTGGCTACGGCTATTGAAAAAAAATACGGTGTAAAAACCTTAAGCCTGGTATTTGATGTGCAAGATAAGGAAGCGGTTTTTGCGCAATTAAATAATTTGCCTGCAGCATGGCAAGCAGTTGATATTTTAGTCAATAACGCTGGCCTTGCATTAGGACGCGACTCTTTCCTGGATGCGAATATAGAAGACTGGGAAACCATGATTGATACCAATGTAAAAGGTTTACTTTATACTTCAAAAGCGGTATTACCATATTTAATAAAACAACAAGGGCATATCATAAATATTGGAAGTACAGCGGGTAAGGAAGTGTACAAGGATGGTAATGTTTATTGCGCATCCAAACATGCAGTGGATGCAATTAGCAAAGCACAGAGAATTGATTTGTTGCCTTATAAAATTAAAGTTTCGGTGATTCATCCTGGTGCAGTTGAAACCGATTTTTCATTGGTTCGTTTTAAAGGCGATGCAACTAAAGCTGCAGCAGTATATGCTGGCTATGAGCCATTAAAAGCCGAAGATGTCGCTGACACTGCTTGGTATGTAGCCAATGTTCCCAAACATGTTTGTATTAATGATGTGGTGATGACTTGTGTAGCGCAAGCCAACTCCATGCATTTACATAAGGACGCATAATTTTCTAGTAAAATTTTTAGGTAAGCTGTTATTAAAACGGCCGGGGTGAAGCAGAGATTAGAAATGATTATCCAAAGTCAATTTCCGTATTGTCTCCAATGTTTAAGCTTCGGCTCAACCCTTTTACTGACGCGTCACTCCCAATCAATGAATTATCTAAAACCACTTCATCTAGTGTGGTATAGGAGCCAATAATACTATCACGTACAATAGAGCTTTTGATATTGGTATTATTACCAATCGTGACATGCGGTCCAATGATGGAATTTTCAATTACACAATCATCCGCAATACTTACTGGTGGAATGATGATGCTATTGGTATATAAATTTGGGTTCACTGAAATCCCACCCGATTTTTTCAGCAATACTGCATTGGTTTCTAATAAGGACTCTTTTTTACCGCAATCATACCAATGCTTTACTTTAAAGGATTTAAACTGCACTCCTTTTTTAATCATACACTCCAAAGCATCCGTTAAATTATATTCTCCCTGAGATTTAATATTATCATTAAATAATTGTTGAAAGCATTCAAACAAAATTTCGGATTCTTTGATCTTATACAAACCAACCAAGGCGTTATTACTTTTTGGAATCGCCGGCTTTTCTACAGCATGATCAATAAAGCCATCTTCGTTTATTTCAGCAACACCAAATTGACGGGGGTCATCTACTTTTTTTACCCCCAACATGCTAATTGGACTTTCCATCACTTCCTTAATATCAAATTCGCAAATGGTATCACCTAATGCAATAAACACTTCATCATTATTCACAATGGCCTTGGTTAATTCAATGGCATGTGCCGTTCCTTGACGATCATTTTGATAAACAAAATGGGTATTCAAATTTGGATAAGTAGCTTGTACATAATCCTGAATCTTCTCCCCCAAGTAACCAACGATAAAAATAAATTCTTTAATTCCTGCTTCCCTTAATTGATCAACAATAAAGCTAAGTATGGTTTTACCTGCAATCGGAATGAGCGCTTTGGGTTGCGTATAAGTATGTGGGCGTAATTTTGCACCTGCACCTGCCACTGGAATAATCGCCTTCATTGTTTGGATTTTAGGGGGTGATAAAAGTAGCAAATAACTGTTAGTAATGACGCAATTTGGGCACCCAAATAGCCAAATACAATAAAACTTGTTGAAAATGTGGATATTAGGACGCTAACTGTTGAAAGAAAGCTTTGCGTAGGGGTTATAATGAATTAATTTTGCAAAATAGCACACTATAAATAAAGAATTATGCAAAGAGATACCCTGGTTTTTGACATCATCAATCAAGAATTACAACGCCAAAGAAGAGGCATAGAATTAATCGCATCTGAAAACTTTACCAGCTTACAAGTAATGCAAGCAATGGGTGGTGTGATGACCAATAAATATGCCGAAGGATATCCTGGTCGTCGCTATTATGGCGGTTGTGAAATTGTAGATAAAACAGAGACTTTAGCTATAGACCGTTTAAAGGAAATATTTGGATTGGAATATGCCAATGTACAACCACATAGTGGTGCACAAGCAAATGCTGCTTTAATGTTAGCAATTTTACAACCAGGTGATGGCATCCTTGGTTTGGACCTAAGTATGGGTGGTCACTTAACACATGGAAGTAGTGTAAACTTTTCAGGTAAAACATATACCCCACATTTTTATGGTGTGGTGAAAGAAACTGGCTTGATTGACTATGATACCTTAGAAAGCCAAGCAAGAACACATAAACCTAAATTAATTATTTGTGGCGCAAGTGCATACAGCCGTGATATTGACTATGCTAGAATCAGAAAAGTAGCAGACGAAGTAGGTGCATTTGTATTAGCTGATATTGCACACCCAGCGGGCTTAATAGCAAAAGGATTATTAAGTTCTCCATTTAATCATTGTCATTTTGTAACCTCTACTACCCACAAAACATTACGTGGACCTCGTGGTGGTGTAATTATGATGGCGAAAGATGGTGAGAATACTTTAGGATTAAAAGATGTAAAAGGAAATTTAAGATTGTGGTCAAACGTGATTGATATGGCTGTTTTCCCTGGAACACAAGGTGGACCATTGGAGCATGTGATTGCAGCTAAAGCTATTGCCTTTGGTGAAATTTTATCCGATGAATTCACAGTTTACGCGAAGCAAGTACAAAAAAATGCACAAGCGATGGCTGCAGCATTTGTTGCAAAAGGATATGAAATTATCAGTGGTGGTACTGATAACCATTTAATGTTAATTGACTTACGTAATAAAAATATTAGTGGTAAAAAGGCAGAACAAGTTTTAGGACATGCCGATATTACTGCGAATAAAAATATGGTGCCTTACGATGACAAATCTGCATTTGTAACATCAGGTATCCGTTTTGGTGTTGCTGCAATAACAACTCGTGGCATGACTGAAACACATATTCCATTTGTAGTTGAATCCATTGACACCGCTTTAATGAATGCTGATAACGAAACAGTTTTAACAAATACTAAGAAAGAGGTGAATAAGTTCATGGAGCAGTTTGTTCTGTATCCCGAACTAGGATAATAGTTTAACTTTATACTATGATACAAAGAATACAATCCATTTGGTTATTGCTAGCAAGCGCAGCTGCTTTTTCAGTATTGCGCTTCCCTTTTTACTATACTCCAACGCCATTTGCATTAGAAATTAATGGCAGTGCACAATATAGCACCCTTATATCATTGGCATTTAGCGCATGCTTATCATTCATCACCATTTTTTTATATGGCAATCGTATGCTGCAATTAAAAGTGGTACTTGTAAATTTCTTACTCTCTATTTTAATTGGCTATTTTATTTATACCACTGTAGTGGCGAATCCAGGCGGTGGCTTCACCCTGCCATCTATCGCATTATTTATCATCCCTGTATTTCAAATACTAGCAATGATCAAAATTTACCAAGATGAAAAATTGGTGAAAAGCACTGATCGATTAAGGTAGTTTGATCTAAGCCGCCTCTAGCTCCTTCTCTATTGCATTTTGCACCAATTGATTTAGACTAATGCCTTTCATGATTGCAAGCATTGCCGCCTTTTTATGCATATCTGGTTTTACGCGTACATTAAAAGATCCCTTAAAACTTTTTAACAAAGGCTTCTTGAAATGCTTACAAGACTCAATATATTCATTTACGGCCTCTTTAAACATCTCTTTTATTTCTGTAACTGAAGTACCCTCATACATAATAGTATCATAAATGCCTTCAATTTTTCCAAATAAGACCTGGTCTTCATCACTATAACTTACTGATCCCAGAAATCCTTTATAGCTTAATGTGTTTTTCATATAATTTCAAATGATTTTAAATCCTCAATAATTATTTTTAAATAAAAGTGTTTTACAATTTTTCCTGGATGCGGTTTATGGATTTTGAATTTATGGTAATTGATTTCATTATAAAATTCAACCCTTGATCCAGAAGTTTTTCCAAGATTACTTTCTTCATATCCTAAACTTCGTAACAATGTTTTCAATTCATCATAAGTGAAATCCTTAGGAACACTTAAGAACCTTTCTAGTAGTTTGTTTTTCTTTGTCATACAAAATTGCAACTATTTTTTAGTTACAACAAAAATAACACAAGAAATTTAGATGTAGCTACTTTATTTTACATAATAGCTTGATTTTAAATAAGTTACATAGAATCTAGTCTAAGTACTTCCCAGTTTGGGAGGCCTTGCATTTGGATAATCCTTTGGGGATTCCGGCATAAACAACGGTTCCGCCATCCACGCCTGCTTCTGGGCCCATATCTATTACCCAGTCCGCCACTTTAATCACATCGGTATTATGTTCCACTACGATGAGTGAATGTCCTTGCTCAATTAAAGCATTAAATGCTTTTAATAATTTATGGATATCATGAAAATGTAAACCTGTGGTTGGTTCATCAAAAATGAATAACATTTTATTGCTTGCTTTTCCTTTGCCTAAAAAGCTGGCTAGTTTTACGCGCTGCGCTTCTCCACCACTTAAGGTACTACTACTTTGTCCCAACTTCACATAACCCAATCCTACTTCTTGTAATGGACTTATAGCAAATACAATATTTTTTTCCTCGCTAAAAAATGCAATGGCTTCGTCCACACTCATCTCCAATACTTCAAAAATATTTTTTCCCTTATACTGCACTTCTAACACTGCTTCCTTAAATCTTTTTCCATTACAATCCTCACAGGTTAAATGCACATCCGCTAAAAATTGCATTTCTACCAATTGCTCCCCTTCGCCCTTACAGGTATCACATCTGCCACCATCCACATTGAATGAAAAGTGCTTAGGTAAAAATCCTCTGATTTTTGATAGCGCTTGTTTAGAATATAAATCTCTTATGGCATCATACGCTTTAATATAAGTAACTGGATTACTTCTTGATGATTTACCAATAGGATTTTGATCGACCATTTCAATTTGATCTATCAAATGTAAATCACCACTGATGGCATTATAGCCACCCACAATTTCAGTAGGTAATTGTTTGGCTTTTAATAAGGCATTGTATAAAACTTGTTTAACCAGTGTTGTTTTTCCGCTACCACTCACCCCGCTTACCACACATAAACTATGCAATGGGAATTGCACATCAATATTTTTTAAATTATGTAAGTAAGCCCCTTCTATTTTTATAAAGTGTTTTGGCACTCTTGTTTTATCTGGAATAGGTATAGATAATACACCGCTTAAATACTTGCCCGTCAAACTGTTTTTATCCTTGATCAATGCTGCTGCATTCCCTGCTGCAACTATCTCTCCACCCTGATGTGCAGCGAGTGGCCCCATGTCAATAATATAATCTGCATGTCGCATAATTTGTTCATCATGCTCCACGACCACCACAGTGTTTCCTAAATCTCTTAGGTTTTGTAAAACTTTAATTAACCTTTCTGTATCCCTTGAATGCAATCCAATACTTGGTTCATCTAAAATATACAAGGAGTTCGTTAAATTACTTCCCAAACATCTGGTTAATTGTATTCTTTGACTTTCGCCCCCACTCAAACTATTGGCCAAACGTGATAAGGTTAAATAACCCAAGCCTACATCCATTAAAGTTTGTATGCGCTGTTCAAGTTCTATTAATAATCTTTTGGCTACTTGATTATCATGCGCAGATAATTTTAAATCCGTAAACCAAATTTGTAAATCTCTTACTGGCATCGCACACAATTCTCCAATATGCTTACCTCCTATTTTTACATATAATGCTTCCTTGCGGACACGGTATCCTTCACAATCGGAACAATTGGTTCGGCCTCGATACCTACTTAACATCACCCTAAATTGCACTTTATACAAATGTGCTTTTACATCTTCAAAAAAAGCATCAATCCCTAACGCTTTACCAATCCCTTTCCATAATTGGGTTTCCTGCGTTTTGGTTAATTTATTAATCGGTTGATGGATGGGGAATCCTAGCTTTCCTGCTTCTTTCACAAACTGATCCTTCCACCAAACTAATTTTTCTCCTTTCCAGGGTGCCACTCCACCATCATACACCGATAAGTTTGGATTGGGGATGACTAAATTTTCATCAATTCCTAATACCTGACTATAGCCTTCGCAGGTAGGACATGCCCCATAAGGATTATTGAATGAAAATAAATTAGGACTGGGTTCATCAAATTCAATACCATCCAATGTGAACTTATTATTGAATGTTTTTAAGATAGTATCATTTTGCTCCACCCATAATAAGCCTTCTCCTTCGTAAAAAGCAGTTCCAATAGAATCACTGATTCTGTGAATATCATCCTCATCAAAATCTTTTACAACCACCCTGTCTATTAAAACATATACATCATGTGCCTTTACCAATTTGGTGATTTCCGCCTTGGTCATCGCTAATGCATCTTCAATTCTTAAAATGGTCGATGTGGATTCCGCTGATTTTGCTTTTTTATCATTGACAGATGCAGCACCTGCCCTTAAGTAAATACGGGCGAAGCCTTTTTGTAATAAAATATTTAACTCCTCCTGAATATCTCGTTTCGCTTGTTGCTTGAATGGAACAATAATGACCATTTTGTCTCCGGCCTTCCCTTTTTGAATAAACTCCAACACATCCTGCACATCCTGCTTTTTTACTTCCTGTCCACTGATGGGTGAGATGGTTTTACCAACGCGCGCATAAAATACACGGAGATACTCATAAATTTCAGTCATGCTCCCCACTGTACTTCGCGGGGTACGTGTTACCACTTTTTGCTCAATAGCGATGGCTGGACACAAACCTTTGATATAATCCACATCTGGCTTGCCCATGCGGGACATAAACTGCCTTGCATAGGAGGAAAGACTTTCCGCATAGCGTCTTTGCCCCTCCGCAAATAAGGTATCAATGGTTAAAGATGATTTACCGCTGCCTGAGACCCCTGTAACCACAATAAATTGGTTCCGCGGGAATAAAGCGTTTACATTTTTTAAATTATGCACCCTTGCACCCACAACTTGTATGTCATTACTTACCGATGGGGCTTTTTTCACTTTTTTAGTCTCCAGCATATAGCAAATTAACACAATCCTAGGCAATTGGTTCAAGGATTTGATAGTTTCTTTTCCCACTAAAAATGTGGATAGCTTTTAAGTGATTTTCTTGTTTTCCACAAATGGAATTTCAACCCATTTTGCGAGTAATTTTCCAATACTAACCTATCGAACTACTATAAAAAAACAAGGCATGAACAAAACTGTACTCCTAAGCGACTATGAATTAATTGCGTCCTTTCAACAAGGAAATACCCGCGCCTTTGACACCTTAATTGACCGTTACCAAGAAAAAATTTATAACACCATTTTATTTATGGTGAAAGACAGTTATTTAGCGGAGGATTTGATTCAGGAAATTTTTATTAAAATTATCGACAACATCAAACAAAAAAAATACGCAGAAGAAGGTAAGTTTTTACCTTGGGCTTTGCGCATTTCTCACAACTTTTGTATCGATCATTTTAGAAAAGTAAAGCGTACACCAACCATTAAAACAAGTGATGATCAGGATATATTTGAAGTGATTAAATTTTCAGACCACGCTGCAGATTATAAAATGACGCGTAGTCAAACACATAAAAATATTCAAGAATTGGTGGACTTACTTCCTGAAGAACAAAGAGAAATTATTGTTTTAAGACATTATGCCAATTTGAGCTTTAAGGAAATCGCGCAAATGACCAACTGCAGTATCAATACCGCTTTAGGAAGAATGCGTTACGGTTTGATCAACCTTAGAAAGATGATGAACGAACGTGGCATGAGCCTATAAATATATTGCTATCAAGAAAATATAATAGCAATATATTTAATCCTCTTATGATTTTATTAAAAAAGCGCCTATTGGCGCTTTTTTAAATTCTTTCCTTTAATTACTTGCTCTTATTCGCGCTGCATTGCAACCAAGCTAAATACTCGCTAGCATTGGGCGTATAACCCACTGGATTGGATAATAATTTTTCATTTGGACTCATTACTACATATAAAGGTTGTGTAACCTGACTAAAGTTTTCTGCTTGGAATGTAGCCCACAAATCACCGACACTATTGATATCCTTGGCCTGTCCTGACTTGCTCGTATAAGTGAATCTTTTATCAATCGGCAACATGGCTTTATCATCCACATATAAGGAAACCAAAATAAAATTATTTTGTATGTATGACATCACTGCAGGATCGGTCCAAACATTCTCCTCCATTTTACGGCAGTTCACACAAGCCCATCCGGTAAAGTCAATCAATATAGGTTTGTTTTGCTGTTTTGATAAAAGCACTGCTTGCGCATAATCATTCATCACATTGGCTTGTAATCCATGCTTACCCTTTTCATGCTGAAATAAACTATAGTGCATTGGAGGTGGAAATCCACTTAAAATATTAAGGTACTTTGCATTTTGAGGTGCAATACCCACCAATAAAAAGCCTGCAAAAACGAAAGCCCCAATTGCTAACACTTTTCTAGTCACTGCAATTTTTGCGCCCTTTACATCATGTGGTAATAATAAGATGCCTAATAAATAAAGTGCCAATCCTATACTTATCACCGCCCAAATTCCTAAAAACACTTCGCGTTTTAATAGTCCCCAATGTTCTACCAAATCCGCATTGGATAAAAATTTGAAAGCCAATGCTAATTCTAAAAATGCCAATATCTTTTTTACGGTATCCAACCAACCACCTGATTTAGGTAAGCTTTGTAACCATTGTGGAAATATTGCGAATAAAGTAAAAGGTAATGCTAATGCAACGCCAAACCCTGCCATACCTTGTGTCAAGGACCATGCTCCGCCTTGTAGTGAGCCCACTAATAAGGTGCCTAAAATAGGTCCCGTGCAGGAAAAAGATACAATAGCTAAAGTGATGGCCATAAAAAAGATGCCGCCAATACTTCCAAGTCCACTTTTTGAATCCGCTTTATTGGCAATACCACTAGGTAATGAAATTTCAAAAAATCCAAAAAATGAAATACTAAAAACGATGAATATAATAAAGAAGATAATATTCAACCATGGATTGGTTGAAATACTATTAAAAATTTCAGGTTGCACATTTCCGACAATATGAAATGGTACGCTAGCTAAAACATACACCAAGAAAATACTTAATCCATATATTAATCCATTGACAATGCCTTGTTTTTTTGTTTTAGATCTTTTTGTAAAAAAAGAAACCGTCACAGGTATCATTGGAAATACACAAGGGGTAATAAGTGCAATTAAACCGCCTAAAAATCCAAGAAGGAATACTTCCCAACCACTAGAATTTGAGGTAGTAACAGCTGCGCTACCACAAGCATCATCGGGTGCATTGGTTGCTGTTGTGGGTAATAATATATTAAAACCGGCTACTTTAGTTCCTTTGGATAACGCAACGGTCAAAGGTAGTTCCAATGCGTAAAACTGATCCGCCATGGCCACATTTAATACAACAATTAATTTTATACTGTCAGGCTGAAACCCCGTAATCTGTAAGTTTTGATTCACCTCAAAATCACTTTTAAAAACCAAGGCCTGTGTAAACAAAACATCCGATTGCTTTATCGGTGCAATGGAATACTTTGGAGCTTGTAATAATTTGGCTGACTCGAGTTTACTTTTTATCAATGGCGCGTTAATTCCATCTGGATTTTCACCATACACGTGCCATCCCTTGTCAATTTGCAAATTTATTTTTAAGGCATAACTACTATCATTGATGAGTGTAGCTAAAGCTTTTGCGTGCACAACATTATCCGATTGGGATTGAACACCCAAGGAAACCAACAAAAAGCCGATCGTTATAAAAAAAGAGGAAATTTTATGCAATGCTATAAAATTAAAATTTGAAACACCTATTGTAACACCACCTCAAATGGAATAGATATAGGGGGTAAACATTTTTCATCATTACAAACCGTATAGTCTATCGTCCCCGACAATTTTGTTTTGGAAGCTACTTTTAGTGCGACCGATTGTACAAATTGCACCTTACCACTAAAATAACTTATTTCAGCATCAAAATTTTTATCAAAACTTTTCTCCAACTTTCCTATTTCTTTGGCTGCCCCTTTAATTTGCACCAAAGGATTGGTTTTAAATTCAATCGTAGTAGGAATAGGACCTTTTTTTACAAACTGAGAGTATATATGCCAAGGCGATTCCACATTTGCAGTCAATATAACATCATACTGCTTATCTGCTTTTTTTACTGCTTGAAAACTCCAGTTGACTGGATTCATTCTTTGCGCTTGCGTTAAAACTGCACCGAATATAAAAAGGCTTACTAAAATATATTTTTTCATATTGTTGCTTGATTAATTCAGGATTAATTTAATAATCCTAATATTTTAAATATTTCTTTCCCATCCACATTACTTAATGCTTCCGATGTTGCTCGCTCAGGATGTGGCATCATGCCAAATACATTGCGTGCATCATTACAAATACCTGCGATATCTAAAGTGGATCCATTAGGATTAGCTGCACCACCAATATTTCCATTGGCATCACAATACTTAAATAATATTTGATTGTTTTTTTGCAAATGATCCAAAGTAGCAGCATCAGCGAAATATCTTCCTTCCCCATGTGCAATTGGAATTTGTAATGCTGTACTATTATCTGTTTTTATAAATACATTTTTACAAATAAATTGTTGATTGGCATTTTGCAATAATGCGCCAGGTAATAAACCACTTTCACATAAAATTTGAAAGCCGTTACACACGCCTAATACTTTGCCTCCTTTATTTGCAAATTCGATAACAGATTGCATCATGGGACTAAATTTCGCAATGGCGCCACAACGCAAATAATCACCGTAGGAAAAACCACCAGGAAGTACAATGCAATCCTCCGTATTAAAATGGGATAAGTCGCTGTCCTTATGCCATAACATTTCAACAGGTGCGCCAAGATCCTTTTCTAAAGCATCTTGCATGTCTCTATCACAATTTGATCCCGGGAATACTAAAACACCAAATTTCATATACTAAAGGTTAATATTTTAAGGTAGGTATTGAAGGAACAAAGTTAACAAATTATGGGTGCTAATTTGGGGTAAATTCTTCACTTATGCAAGGTGGTTATACACAATAACCAAGGCAGCGGACCAAAATAAAAGGTTGGGAATCAATAGCCTTTTTGGGGTAGCGTAAGCAAAACTTATAAAACAGGCCAATGGGGTTAATATGATTGCCGAAGCATATAATGCTTGAGAAGAAAAAACAATGGGTTGGAAAAAACAAACCAACAGGGTCAAGAAAAGGACCCCCCAGTATTTTCGTACCTGTATGATAAAACGGGATTGTTGTTGTTGCCAAAAATAAAACCCAGTTAATAATTGCACCCCCATGATTCCTAATGCCAAAATGATATTTAGCTCAGGCTTCACCAATGGATTTTCCCAATCCAATCTTGGTAAAAATTGGGCGAAATGATTTGCTTGATTGGTTAAAAAAACAAATGCAAATAAGAAATAAAAAGGAAGGATAATACCCATCAATAAAACCAACCACTCTGGCAATCTAAAGGGGCGAATTATAGCAAGTGCAAATAATACCACCGGAATTAAAATAGCAATAGGTTCATATAATAAAATAGAAGCCCCCACAATTAACCCGATATTAAATTCAAGTGTTTTGGGTTGCGTTTGATCATACAACCTAAAAATTTTAACTAGTATCCAAATCACCAATGAATTTGCTATTAATCCTGCACTAATTTCATCCCAGTAGGGAAATAAAGCGGTTAATATTATATAAGCGAATGCTGGTAAATAACTAATGTTTTGAAACATTTTAAATTGACTCAACATTGCATTTAACCTTACAGCTTGACTAACGACAAGTAATTGAAAAAATAACACCAATGCGATGGGTGGTAGCGGCCTTATATAATGTACTAGTAAATAAGCCAACAAACCATCCGACTCGTTAGCGATTACAATTGGTGGTGTTATCCATTGATGAAAATGTAGAATTACACTTAATACAAGTATAAAAATTAAATTAATATCAGCCTTGTCCCTAAATAAAAAAACCACTTTGTGTTATTTAAATTTAACTTTTGCAAAACCAATTCTACTTTTATATTGATAAGGTAAAATAGCTTCATGATCGCCCACCTGCTTCAACATACGAGGCATCCATTCATAGTTTTTTTCATTTGCCACAACTACTGCTCCTTTTTCTAGTTGCCCTTGCTTTGTTAAACTATTAAATACAAAAGTATGTTGCCCCTTCCGTTTTTGATGGTATAAAAAATGTAACCCATCTTGATTTTCAATGGTGCCATAGCCAATGAACTGATCTACATTTTGATCGTTTTGCGATTTGTCAATTGTTTTAATCGATTGTAAATTACCTTTTGCATCAAATGACAAAAGCGCAATTTTATTAGCATTGTAAGTGACTGATGGATAACCAAAAGAGGCAAATGGATTACCCCACATAAATGGATTACCCCAGAAATTAAAGCCCCATGGTCCCATACCCCAAGTATTTAATCCCCACGGCCCCATACCTCCCCAACCAAATCTTGCCCATGGATAAAAACCAAATGGTCTATTCCAATAATTAAACATAAATGGATTATAAAAAGCGCCGCCCCAATAAAAATCCCATCTTGAAAAATAGTTATTGCGATTTGAATAAGAATCAGCGGCTTCCGCAATTACCGTATAACTTCCATCGGCTTGTGTAGTAACTTTATCCAAATAGTAAGTGTCAAAAACATTTTTTAAATTTCGCTTACTTGAAACTGCACCTCTATTAAAATCAGTAAAGCGATTTGCATTCGTTAACATTTCTTTCTTTGCTGCAATGTCCCATAAGTAAGAATATAAGCCTTCTATATGCCCCTTTTTTTCGGTGGCATAAAAGGAGTTTAAAATCACTTGTCCTTTTGCATTATCAATTTTAAGCCTGATATCATCTAACTCCAAACTATTGTTTACAATCGCAGATTCAATCACTTCTTTTCCATCCGCGGATAAATACAATAAACTCACTGCAGGCGCCATATTGGTCTGTGTGATATTACGCAAACAAAATAAATTGCCTTGGTTGTCCAAAGCAAAATCGGATAAAGTGCTTTTTTTATTTTGAGATTGTACGATGATTTCAGCTTCAGTCAGTAATTCAAAATTTTTATTGAGCGAAATTGTTTTTACCTTAATAGCAGAGGCGTTTGTTTTATTGATACTGAATATTAATATTTTTTCATGATCATCACTTCTCAATAAATTAAAAACCTTCGTGCCTGAAGCTGGTCTCACCTTATCTGCCGTATCCATTATTTTAGGTTCCCCGATTAATTTACCATCTACATTTAATTTCGCAACTGCTGCATATACGGTAGTGTTCACTTGGAATTGATAAAAAATAACTACCTGATCATTGGAGGTTATAAACTCTAACCCATTTAATGATTTTGGCAAAAAGGACAAATCATTCTGCTTAACTATTTGCATTTGTTCATTGTACTGTGCAATCGTTGAAATACCTGCATTATTTTTAAAAATCCAATAATGACTGCCTACTTTACCCAACACTTCATACTGCATGGCCTCCTTATCGGTTTTTTCGATGGCAGATGCAATATAAGATTGCGCTTGACACCATTGCCCTCCAATGAATAGGGTGATAAAAAAACTTAAAATTGACTTTTTCATAGCATTCGAATTTATATACACAAATTTAATACAATATTTAGCTTGAATGGGTATTAGGCGTTAATATTAACGCGTTTTTAAGATGCTTCCCTCCTTGGTTACTTCCAATGCGTATATACCTCCTTCCTTAACTGCAAAATTATCCAGTGCATGACTTATCGGAAAATCAAAACAGATGGGATAATTGAAATTTGAAATATGTGCATGAATGATTTCATAGGCCGTTGCGCCAAAATCTGTGGTGTTATCCTTTAATTCGGTAAATCCGCCAACCACCAGTCCTGCTAAATTATCCAATAACCCAGCATTTTTACACTGAATGATTAATCGATCTATATTATAATGCGCTTCGCCCACATCTTCGATAAATAATATTTTACCCTTCGTATCCATGGCATTTTTAGATCCTATTAAATGGGCAATCATACATAAATTACCGCCAATAAGGTTTGCTGTGGTGGATCCCTGCTTATTTAATAAGTGAGGTGCTGCATGGATCACTTCATTTTCGCCCACCAAAATATTTTTTAAGGACTGGATATAAATTTCTCCCTCCGCTCCTTTATTAAAAGCTGCAGCCATGGGACCATGAATACTCATAGTATTTTGCTTTTGAATGGCGGCATGCAAAACAGTAATATCACTAAAGCCAATCACCCATTTGGGATGTTGGTTAAACCCGGAAAAATTGATTTGATCAATGATTCTACTTAAGCCATAGCCGCCTCGGCCACATAATACCGCTTTAATATTTGCATCGTCCAACATTTGCTGCAATTCCATGGCCCTTTCAGCGTCAGATGCGGAAAAACAATCCATTTTTGCCCCTACGGTTTTGCCCAATTTTACCTTAAACCCCCATTTTTCAAGGGTCAAGATGCAATTTTGCACCTTTTCCAACGGGATGGAACCTGCTGGGCAAGTGATCCCAATAGTGTCTCCAGGAATGAGGATTGGCGGTTGAATCATAACACAAATTAAGTACTTTTGCAGCAATGAACACGCCAAAAAGATATTTGATTACAGCAGCCCTTCCCTATGCGAATGGTTTGAAGCATATTGGCCATTTAGCAGGCGCTTATTTACCTGCCGATATTTATGTCCGCTATTTAAAAGCGCAAAAAAGAGACGTGGTTTTTGTTTGTGGAAGTGACGAACATGGCACCGCAATCCCCATCCAAGCAACCAAGGAGGGAACCACTGCACAAGCTATTATTGATAAGTACCACCCGATCATTGAACAAAATTTTAAAGATCTGGGAATCGCATTTGATGTTTATCATCGCACCAGCGATGCATTGCATCATGAAACTGCTAGTGCATTTTTTAAAGATCTTGAAGCCAAAGGCGATTTAGAAACTAAAACTTCATTGCAATATTTTGACGCCGAGGCAAATACTTTTTTGGCGGATAGATATATTAAAGGCACTTGTCCGAATTGCGGACATCATGAAGCCTATGGAGACCAATGTGAAAAATGCGGCAAAAGTTTAAGCCCTGAAGAATTAATTAATCCAGTAAGTACTTTAAGTGGTAACGCGCCTATTAAAAAAGAAACCACGCATTGGTATTTGCCTTTAAATAAACATGAAGATTTTTTACGCGAATGGATTTTAAAGGAGCATGCGAATGATTGGCGAGCTGCAGTCGTAGGTCAATGCAAAAGCTGGATTGATGGTGGCTTACAACCTAGGGCTGTGACGCGTGATTTAGATTGGGGTGTTAAAGTTCCAGTGGCAGGTGGTGATGGTAAAGTTTTATATGTTTGGTTTGATGCACCTATTGGATATATCAGTGCTACTAAGCAATGGGCAAAAGATAATGGTAAAGATTGGACGCCTTATTGGAATGATTCAGAAACAAAATTGGTCCACTTCATAGGAAAAGATAATATTGTTTTTCATTGTATCATTTTCCCCATCATGCTAAAATTGCATGGTCATATTTTACCGGAAAGTGTGCCTGCCAATGAATTCATGAATTTAGAAGGTGATAAAATGAGTACTTCAAAAGGTTGGAGTATTGAAATGGATGACTACATTAATAAATGGATTAAAAAAGAAAATGGTGGCACAGGGTTAGCGGATAGCTTACGCTTTTATTTAACATCGATTGCACCTGAGTCAAAGGATAGTGAATTTACCTGGAAAGGATTCCAAGAATCGGTGAATGGTGAACTAGTGAGCATTTTCGCCAATTATGTAAATAGAACATGGGTATTAATGCATAAACTATGCAAAGGGAAAGTACCCCCCATTCATCCTGATTTATTAGATGAGGAGGACAACGCCATTTTACAAAGTGTGAAAGATAGCAAAGCAAAAATTACTGAATTACTGGAGCAATATAAATTTAGAGACGCCCAATTTGAAGTAATCAACTTAGCGCGTATTGGAAATCAATACATGCAAAAAAAGGGGCCTTGGATCGTGGCTAAAAATTTAGCGACCGACCCAACTGCACAAGCGAAAATTGACAACTGCATGCATGCTTGCTTGCAATTATGCGCGAACCTTGCCATTTTGGTAAACCCTTTTTTACCATTTACTGCTAAAAAAATGTGCTACTTAATGAAAGTAGTGGACAAAATGTTGGACTGGGAAAATGCAGGGAACTTTAATTTATTAAAAGTGGGTTATAGCTTACGACCTCCTGAATTATTATTTAGAAAGATTGAGGACGAAGAGATTGAAGCAGAATTAACCCAATTGCAAACAAATTTAAAAGCAAAAAAAATTACGATGGATACGATTACTACCACTGATACTAGCGCAGCTCCTGAAGCGAATGACCATGCATTCAAACCTGAAATTGTTTTCGACGATTTTGGTAAAATTGATTTGCGTGTAGGCACGATCATTGATGCGAAGAAGGTGGAGAAAGCAGATAAATTATTACAATTAGAAGTGGATTTGGGACTGGAAAAAAGAACCATTTTATCAGGTATCGCCATGCATTTTGATCCAGCTGACATTATTGGAAAGCAAGTAGTGGTAGTGGCAAACCTAGCGCCGCGTAAAATGCGCGGTGTTGAAAGTAAAGGAATGATTTTAATGGCCGAAGATGCACATGGTAAATTATACTTTGTGCAACCTAGTGAAGCGATTGCTACTGGAAGTAAAATTTCATAAATTTCGAGCCCTTATATTTTATAAAGGGCGAAAGGAAAAATAATAATAAGGCCCCCCGATAAATCGGGGGGCCTTATTATTATAAAATCATTAGAGGAATTAGTAACTTATACACTCTTTTAATTCTTTCTCTGTATAGGCTAATCCATGTTGCTTTAATACTTCATCAGGAACCCCATTCCATTGGTTGGGCACATTCCCCATATAGCCCAAATCCTTCACCCCAATTTCAGAAGTATAAAATCCTGTAGTGACCAAGTCGCGAATTTTATTAAAAAAGCTAACGCCTTGCGCTACTTCTGGTTTCGCCTTATTTGGATAGGCAATTTCATCTACAATTTCTAATTGCTGCGGCTTTGTTAAATCAACAAACGCTTTTTCATGTTTCTTATAACAATGTAAATCCAACCATCTTAAGCCACCACGCATTGGCACTTGATGATCGGGCATATCCTTTACTATAAACTCAATAAATTCAGGCACTTTAGCGTCCGACGCTGAGCCACTTACTGCATCCTTAGGCATAATGATATCAGCTAGTACCGTAATGGTAGCCATTTCCTGTGCATCAAAAAAATCAGGCTGTGCTTTTATCTTAACTAAGTAATCCTTTTCTTCCTGCATACGATCGTCCAAGTTCACTTCTGAAACAGTCGTTTTCGTATTTTTACAAGCTTCAAGTAATACACCTGCGGAAACAGTGCCTAATACCAACGCTTTAATGGAATCTCTTCTATCCATGATCAATATTTTTATTTAATTAAATATTATATTTTACTTATTCTTTTACAGCTACTAGATATTTTTCTTTTGTAACTGATCCAAAATATATTCTGAAGTACGCATTGACAATGCCAAAATAGTCCATGTAATATTTTTATCTGCTTGTGAGGTAAATACTGAACCATCCACACAGAATAAATTTTTACAATCATGGGCTTGTCCAAATGCATTTAATGCAGATGTTTTTTTATCACTACCCATACGAACTGTTCCAGCTTCATGAATAATATTACCTGGATTTGATAATCCATATTTATTACTTGCATCATCTTGATCACCCCAAGTAATTACCGCACCCATTTCATGCATAATTTCACGGAAGGTTTCCTTCATATGTTTTGCTTGCTGCACTTCGTAATCTGAATTTTTACAATCAAACTTTAATACAGGAATACCATATTTGTCCACTACATCCGGATCAATCTTACAATGATTTTCAAAGGTAGGCACCGCTTCCCCTCTTCCGCCCATACCTACACTAGCGCCATAAAAAAAGCGAACGTCCTCTTTCAATGATTCTCCGTATCCACCAGCTTCCTTGGTTCTACCATTTACTTGAAACTTACCATTCAATCCTTGCTGGCCCATGCCAAATCCGTAACCCGGTTGGCTCATGCCACCCCAATATTCAATATGGTATCCTCTTGGGAAATTTAATTTTTTATTATCCAACCACCATGGTGTATAAACGTGCATACCACCAACACCATCTTCGTTGTAACGTTTACGTCCAAACAAACTTGGAATTACACCACCCAATGCAGCGCCGGTTGAATCATGCAAATAATGTCCGACAACGCCTGAACTATTTGCCAAACCATTTGGATGTTTGGATGATTTTGAGTTTAATAATAAACGCGCAGTTTCACAAGTACTTGCACCTAACACGACTACTTTTGCATTAATTTGATACTCCTGTCTGTCGGCTTTGTTGACATAGGAAATGCCTACTGCTTTACCTTCTCTGTCCGTAATTACTTCACGCGCCATAGCACCGGTAATTAAATCCACATTTCCTGTTAATAATGCAGGGCGCACTAAAACTGAAGATGAGGAAAAATCACCGTACACTTTACAGGAACGATTACATTGACCGCAGTAAAAACAAACACCACGATCATCATTTATTTTTTTAGTTAAAATAGATAAACGGGAAGGAATTACTGGAATGTTAATTCCTGTTGCTGCTTTTTTAAACATCAACTCATGCAACCTTGGTTTTGGCGGCGGTAAAAAAATACCATCAGGATCATTCGCTAATCCTTCATTCGTTCCGTATACCCCAATTAATTTATCAATTTTATCATAATACGGTTTGATGTCCTCATAGCCTATTGGCCAATCGTCACCTAAGCCGTCAATACTTCTTCTTTTAAAATCTTTGGGTCCGAATCGCAATGAAATACGACCCCAATGGTTGGTACGACCACCTACCATTCTAGCTCTCCACCACTCAAATTTATCACTGCCTGGCGTTTGGGTATAAGGTTCTCCGTCTATTTCCCAACCCCAATAGGACGCATCAAAATCGCCAAATGGACGCATTTTGGTACTTGCCCCACGACGCGGTGATTCCCAAGGGTTTTTCATTTGTGATGAGTTTTTAGCTGGATCAAATTCAGGACCCGCTTCTAACAAACAAACTTTAAGACCAGCCTTTGCTAAAACATAGGCTGACATTCCCCCTCCTGCACCTGAACCAACAATGACTGCGTCATAATTTTTAGGCGAAACTTTTACTTGAAAATTGGACATAATGCTATTTTTTTCTCTAGTTGTATTGAACTATGAATTTAAAGAAAATTATTAATGGTTGCCTAATTTTTACATGAAAGTTTGCGTTTTAGTAAAAGCAAAAGGCCAGGTTTACTTTAGGGTAGGTTTAAAGTAAAAATCCCCACCCGTTAATGGGTGGGGATTAAAATCATTAGAGGATATTTTTGGAAATTTTATATTTTATAAAAATTTCCAAAAAATCAACTGCAGCCCATACTTGTTCCACAGTTCAAGCATTTATAGCAAGTACCGCTTCTGATTGTAATATGTCCACATGTGCTACAAGCTGGCGCATCGCTTTGCATGCTCTTCGCAGCTGCTTGTACTTGGTCCATGGATCCACCAGCAGTTGTTTCAACGGCTACCGCTACATTCGCTTTTGCGACTGTTGGCGCAGTAACACGAATGCTACTTAGCTCAGGCTTTCCCACTAATGTAATATCGCCCTCCTCTCCTAAATTTTCAACTGTCGGCTTGTCTAGTACATGTACTAAATCAGTTCTACCTAAATATTCATATGCCAATGAGCGGAAAATAAAGTCAACAATCGAAGTGGTTGTTTTGATATTTGGATGATCCACCATTCCTGAAGGTTCAAACTTGGTAAATACAAATTTCTCGACAAACTCTTCTAATGGAACACCATATTGTAATCCCACTGAAATTGAAATCGCAAAACAGTTCATTAAACTGCGAAGTGTTGAACCTTCTTTTGCTAAATCAATAAATATTTCTCCTAAAGTATTGTCATTGTATTCGCCTGTTCTTAAGAATAATACCTGTCCACCAATACGCGCTTTTTGTGTAAAGCCACGACGCTTAGCCGGTAATGATTTACGCTCAACGATTCTAGAAAGTTGACGCTTAAATTTAGTATCCGTTGAAGCAGACATTCTTTTTTGAACTTCTTCTAGCAACTCATCTACATTTAATTTACTTAGGTCAACCAACTGAGAACCGCCATCTGCTGCTACTTCTTCTTCAGTTGCCGCATCAACTTTTTTCTTTTTATCTGATTTTGTACTTAATGGCTGGCTTAATTTAGAACCATCACGATATATTGCGTTCGCTTTTAATCCTAGAGACCAACTCATTAAATAAGAATCAGCAATTTCTTCAACAGTCGCTTCGTTTGGAAGATTAATGGTTTTAGAAATCGCACCCGATAAGAAAGGTTGACAAGCTGCCATCATTCTAATATGACCATGCGCGTGAATGTATCTTTCTCCTTTTTTACCATTTTTATTCGCACAATCAAATATAGACAAATGCTCATCCTTCAATGCTGGCGCACCTTCTACAGTCATTGTACCACAAACATAATCGTTAGCAGCATCAATTTGATCTTCTGTAAATCCTAAAGCTTCTAATAAACTAAAGCTCCAATCAGCAAAAACTTCTTCCTTAAAACCTAATCTTGTTAAACAAGCATCACCCAATGTGAAACGGTTAAAGATGAATCCAATTTCAAATGCTGATTTAGCAGCACCATTTAATTTTGCAATTTCTTCTGCAGTAAATCCTTTCGCTAATAATGATTCATTGTTAATGAATGGTGCACCTGCGAAACTTGCATGTCCTACAGCGAAATTTACAATTGCATCATTTTCAGCTTGTGTATATCCTAAGTTCTTTAATGCTTGTGGTACCGATTGGTTGATAATTTTAAAGTATCCACCGCCTGATAATTTTTTGAATTTCACTAAAGCGAAATCTGGTTCAACACCTGTAGTATCGCAATCCATTACTAAACCAATCGTTCCTGTTGGAGCGATTACAGTTGTTTGCGCATTTCTATAGCCATATTTTTCACCTAATTGAACTGCATCATCCCAAGCCTTCGTTGCAGCTTTCAATAAATAATCAGGGGTATGTTGTGCTTTAATTCCTTGTGGTTTAATTTCAAGACCTACATAAGCACCTTCTGCATCATAGGCAGCAGCGCGGTGATTACGCATTACACGTAACATATCTTCTTTATTTTCTTCGTATCTATCAAAAGCACCTAAGAAAGAAGCTAATTCAGCAGATGTTTTATAAGCCACACCCGTCATGATTGCCGTGATTGATCCTGCAATACCACGTGCTTCTTCGCTATCGTATGCAATACCGCTTACCATTAACATAGAACCAAGGTTGGCAAAACCTAAACCTGTAGTTCTGTAATCATATGATAATTGCGCTACTTCTTTAGAAGGGAACTGCGCCATTAAAATAGATACTTCTAATACAGTGGCCCATAATCTTGTCGTATACTCAAAACCAGTTACATCAAAACTATTGTCAGACTCGTTGAAGAATTTACGCAAGTTGATAGAAGCTAGGTTACAAGCCGTGTTGTCCAAGAACATATATTCTGAACATGGGTTAGAAGCATTAATTCTTCCCCCTTTTGGACAAGTATGCCACTCATTAATAGTAGTGTCATATTGCGTTCCTGGATCCGCACAACGCCAAGCAGCGTTTGCAATTTGATCCCATACTTCACGTGCAGGTATTGATTGCATCACACGACCATCAGTACGTGCTTTTAATTCCCAATTGCCATTTTCAGACAAAGCTTTAAAGAAGCTGTTCGGAATACGCACCGAGTTGTTTGAGTTTTGCCCAGACACTGTTGCGTATGCTTCTCCTTCATAACTATTATCATAACCAGCCGCGATTAAAGCAGCCACTTTATCTTCTTCTTTTACTTTCCAGTTAATGAATTCCATTACTTCTGGATGATCCAAATCCAAACAAACCATTTTAGCAGCACGACGTGTGGTACCACCTGACTTAATCGCACCTGCCGCGCGATCACCAATTTTCAAGAAGCTCATTAAGCCACTTGATGATCCGCCACCAGATAATTTCTCGTTAGCCCCTCTGATTTGAGAGAAGTTGGTTCCAACCCCAGATCCGTATTTGAAAATTCTTGCTTCTCTTGTCCATAAATCCATAATGCCACCTTCGTTCACTAAATCATCGCTTACGCTTAATATAAAACAAGCATGTGGTTGTGGACGCTCATATGCACTCGTTGATCTCTTTAATTTTTTATCAGTTGGATCAACATAATAGTGCCCTTGCGCACCACCTGTGATACCATAGCTTTCATGTAACCCTGTATTAAACCATTGTGGTGAATTTGGAACACAAGCTTGGTTTAAAATACTATATACTAACTCCTCATAAAATATTTGTGCATCTTGTTCAGTTGCAAAATAACCATAACGCTCACCCCACACTCTCCAGCAATTCGCCATACGATGTGCAACTTGCTTTACTGTTGTTTCACGACCTAAGGAACCATCTGCTTGAGGTACGCCCGCTTTTCTAAAATATTTTTGTGCAAGAATATCTGTTGCAATTTGACTCCACTGTTTCGGCACTTCCACATTGGTCATCTCAAATACTTTTTCTCCGTTTGGATTTTTAATTACGCTATCACGATAGTCGTAATCAAATTGATCAAATGGAGAAACATTTTCTTTTGTAAAGAGGCGTGTAAATTTTAAGCCTTTTTTTGTTTTAGGAGTAGTAGCCATGGTCTTGTTCTATTTAAGGATGTTAGTGGGTTATCCCATTAGGTTTTTGAAAAAACCTTGATGGGTATACGAAAATATCCTTCTGAAACCATAATACAAGCATCGAAATATCAACAGCTGTGGAAAAGAAATGTGAATTAAATCAAACCCTATATCCGGCTTGATTTTCGTGATTTATCCCCAAGAGATGTTAGTTTCTGCGAAAAAAAAACCTTGGATGTTTGAAATTTTTAGTATTTGTCAGCACCCCTTATCCCTTGTTGCAATAAAATCAATATTTTTGGTGATTCCGATAAACAAGCAACTCCTATGACCTAAATGGCGCTGGGAAGTAAATAAAACAGAGAAAAATAATTTTTACCTGTTTTATTATGTGTTTTTTTGGGAAAAATATTGCACCTTACACGGGCTTATAAAATGAAAAATAAACTTTACGATATTATCACGCAAGGAAAATCAAATGCCAAAAAAGCATTTGCTGTTTTAATTGACCCTGATAAAATAAATGAGCAAAGTTTAACCCAAACCATTGACATTGCTGTTAAGTCCAAAGTTGATTATTTTTTTGTAGGTGGCAGTTTAGTAGTGACCGATACTTTGGATACCGTAGTGGCAAGTATCAAAAAACAATGTAACATTCCTGTGATACTTTTTCCTGGATCCCCTGATCAAATAACACCAAAAGCAGATGCCCTTTTATATTTGTCTTTAATATCTGGACGTAATGCAGAATTACTTATAGGACAACATGTGATCAGTGCGCCTTTTGTGAAGAAAAGTGGTCTTGAAATTATCTCAGTTGGATATATGCTTATTGATGGCGGCACCCCAACTACCGTTTCCTATATTTCAAATTCAAACCCGATTCCTTCGAATAAAAATGATATCGCTTTGTGCACTGCCATGGCTGGAGAAATGCTGGGCCAAAAATTAATTTACATGGATGCTGGAAGTGGAGCTCAAAAAGCCATCCCTACTGAGATGATTGCAAAAGTGAGTGCACATATTCAAATACCTTTAGTAGTAGGTGGCGGTATTACCACACCTGAAAAAGCAAAACAAAACTGTATTGCTGGCGCTGATATTATAGTAGTTGGAAATGCCGTTGAAAAAGATCCGGCATTGATTCAAGCCATCGCTGAAGCGATTCATAGTTTGAACTAAAACGAAGTAAACAATGATGGCGTTTTAGAAACTCATCATTTCCTTGAATTTCACCGTTTGACGTCGGCTAATTTCAATTTTTTCTCCGCCCTTCAATTCCACCAACAATCCGCCATTAAAGTAGGGTTCAATTTTTTCAATCCATTGTAAGTTGATGATATGCTTGCGATTGGCCCTAAAAAATACATGCTCATCCAATCGGTCTTCCAATGCATTTAATGACTTTAATATTAAAGGTTTGTGGCTAGAAAAATATACTTTGGCGTAATTTCCTACACTTTCAAATAACCTTATTTCCGCCAATTTAACAAACCAACATTTCTCTCCATCTTTTACAAACACTTGATCCGCTTCCGTCAAAGGCCCTCTGGTAGATCCACCCAAGAGGCTAGCTTGTTCTAATGTTAATTCGGTTTGTAATTTTTGAATGGCATCACTTAATCTATTGGGATCAATGGGCTTTAATAAGTAATCCAATGCATTCACCTCAAAAGCTTTTAAGGCAAATTCATCAAATGCAGTAGTGAAAATAACCTTGGGTGCTTTTTCTAATTCCCCTAACAAATCAAAACCGGTTTTGCCGGGCATTTGAATATCTAAGAATATTAAATCGGGACGCGCCAATTCTATTTTTTCTACGCCTTCATCCACCCCACTCGCTTCATCAATTATTTGAATTTCGGTATGTTGTTCTAGTAATTTTTTTAGCTCATTTCGCGCTAATCTTTCATCATCAATAATTATGGCTGTTATTGGCATATACTTTTTTTTAAGCTGAAATTGGAATTTTTAATTTGGCTGTCACTTGATTAGGTGCATCTTGGTAAATCTCAAACTCCGCCATTCCTTTGTATAAAATATTTAATCGCTCTCTGGTACTTTGTAATCCAAAACCATCCTTCTCCACCTTTTCTAAAACACCTGTATTTTGAACGAACAACACATGTTTATCGTCTTCAAATTTTGATATAATTTTTATTTGACAAACCCCTGGCTGCTTGCTTAGCCCGTGTTTAATAGCGTTTTCAACTAGTGTTTGCAACATCATTGGCGGTACTTTGTTTTGAAGTGTCGTTGCATCTACTTCGTATATCACCTGCAATCTATCTTCAAAGCGAATATGTTCCAAGGCTAAGTAATCCTTGACAATGGTTAACTCCTTATCGAGCGTTGTGATTTCAACTTTATCTGCTTGGATACTGCTTCTTAAAATATTACTGAGCTCTGTAATCGCTTGCCTAGCCCTGGTTGGGTTTTCATCTACTAATGCACGAATACTATTTAATGCATTAAAAATAAAATGCGGATTAATTTGCGACTTGATTGTTTTTAATTCTAATTCCTTGATTAAAGATTCCAGCTTTATTTTATTAATTGCTTCAGAGTTACTGAACTCTATAAAATGCCAAAGCATATATACCGAAATCCAAATTAATGAAATGGGAGTGTCAAATACAAGACTTATAAAAAAGCGTTTTGTAACCCTAGCCGTATTCCATTCTGAAACTATACTTTGAATATGTAAACTAGGCAACGTGTATTGTGTCATTCTTCGTCCAGCATCGTACAACTTAAAAATTTCAAAAATGCTGCTAATTAAAAAACTAAATAAAACAGCATACCCAAAAAATAACAACAAAATTTTCCACCATTGGCCAGATGGCATAGGTGGACGAAGTCCGGCCCTTAAAATAAGTAGTCTCAATAAATGCGTCAAACTTAGCCCTAACAAAAGATTAATAGCCATTCTCGGATAAAAAACAGGGCTCAATTGCCTTTCTAGTACGTAGGAAAAAAAGATCAGGGTTAGCCCATAACTGAGCCATCCTCCAATTTGACACATCCAATACCTAGTTTGATTGTTTTTCATCTGTTCAAATTTACTCCAATTCCTGCTTTAAATGGGGCCATATTAGTATTAATGGTCGTATAAGTGGTTACACGGCAAGTGATTTTCGTCATTTTAAACTTTTGCTATATTTTTATGTTATTAACTTACTTTTACATTCCAAATTGTTTTAATGCAAATAACAGCCGGACCTCTTTTAAATACCATCAATACACCTCAGGACTTGAAAAAAGTGAGCAGGGAACAATTGCATCAGGTATGTAATGAATTAAGACAATACATCATTGATGTTGTTAGTATTCATGGAGGCCACTTTTCTGCAAGCCTCGGTGTAGTGGAACTTAGCGTGGCATTGCATTATGTTTACAATACCCCTTATGATCAGTTGGTTTGGGATGTAGGCCATCAGGCTTATGGACACAAAATTTTAACAGGTCGCCGCGATCAATTTGTTACTAACCGAAAATACAAGGGTTTAAGTGGGTTTCCAAAACGTAGTGAAAGCGAATATGACACTTTTGGTGTAGGTCATTCCTCTACCTCCATTTCAGCAGCGCTAGGAATGGCCATGGCTGCCAAATACAAGGGAGAAAATAGAAAGTCGGTGGCGATTATTGGGGATGGCTCTATGACTGCCGGTATGGCTTTTGAAGCAATGAATCATGCAGGGATTGCAGATAGTGATGTGCTGATTATATTGAACGATAACAATATGAGTATTGACCCCAACGTAGGGGCTTTAAGAGAATACTTAACAGATATTAGTACTTCTCCTACTTATAATAAAGTGCGGGATGAAATTTGGAACCTGATGGGTAAATTACCTATTGGTAAAAACTTCACCCGTGAAATGGCTTCTAAAATGGAAGCAAGTGTAAAAGGAGTTGTTTCCAAAAGCAGTAATATTTTTGAAGCTTTACAACTTAGATATTTTGGCCCAATTGATGGACATAATATTGCCAATTTGGTGGATACCTTGAATGACCTCAAGGAAATTCCTGGCCCTAAACTATTGCATATCATTACCGTGAAAGGAAAGGGTTATGCCTTAGCTGAAAAAGACCAGACCAAATGGCATGCCCCGGGTTTGTTTGATAAATTAACAGGGGAAATAATTAAGAAAAAAATTGAAACACCACAACCTCCAAAATACCAGGATGTATTTGGACGTAGTATTGTTGAATTGGCAAAAGTGAATCCGCAAATTATGGGCGTAACGCCTGCAATGCCTAGTGGCTCTTCTTTAAAATTTATGATGGATGAAATGCCGCACCGTGCATTTGATGTAGGCATTTGTGAACAACATGCAGTTACTTTAAGTGCTGGACTTGCAACGCAAGGCATCAAAGTTTTTTGCAACATTTATTCTTCCTTCATGCAACGCGCATATGACCAAGTCATTCATGATGTTGCTATTCAAAAATTACCTGTTGTATTTTGTTTGGATCGCGCTGGTTTGGTTGGGGAAGATGGTCCAACACATCATGGTTGTTATGATATTGCTTTTTTCAGATGCATCCCAAATATGATTATTAGCGCACCCATGAACGAACAAGAATTGCGCAATTTAATGTACACCGCACAACTTCCTGAAACCAACCTGCCATTTGTCATTCGCTACCCAAGAGGAGAAGGCGTGATGGTGGATTGGCAAAAACCTTTTGAGAAAATAGAAATTGGCAAAGGCCGCAAACTAAAGGATGGTAAGGATATCGCGATTTTAAGTTTTGGACACCCTGGTAATTTTGTTCAAACAGCGATTCGCAATTTACGTCCAGAAGGTATTGACCCAGCGCATTATGATATAAGATTTGTAAAACCTTTGGATACCGATTTATTACATGAAGTATTTCAAAACTATTCCATGATTATCACTGTTGAAGATGCAACAGTAGTGGGTGGTTTTGGTTCGGCTATTTTAGAATTCATGAACGAACATAATTATAACGCTAAAATTAAAATTTTAGGAATACCGGATACCATTGTGGAGCATGGCACTTTGAAAGAATTACAAAACGAATGTCATTACGATACTAATGCGATTATGGACACTGTAAAATCTTTATTAGGAAAAACATTGCTTACAGAGGTGTAACTACAGAAAAATAAATTACAGAAAGAAGTGTTATAGTTGGTAAAATAAAGTGGCATTTTTAAAATACACTTTCTCTTGATCTATTACAGGTAAACAATTTTCAATAACTTCTCGGTAGGCATTGATGGATTTAACAAACCCGCCCGCCAATAATGAAACAGGCCAATCACCCCCACAAAAACAACGGTCAGTGCCAAACTGGTCCAGCGCATACTCAATACTAGCTTGAATATCAGCGGATGTCCAAGTTTCAAATTTGCCCGTAGCTAAAGCTAACCCTGAAATTTTTGCATATATATTTTTATGCGCTGCCGCCATCTTCATATTGGTGCGCCAGGTGTCCATTTGTGATTGGTCGGGAATTGGTGGATTATTCAAATGATCCAATACTAAATTTAAACTAGGGATTTTTTCAGCAATGGTGATTGCCGCTTTTAAATGCGCTTCCTTCACGCCCACAATATCATAGGTGATATGATGGTGTGCTAAAATTTTCAAGCTTTCAATCACCTTATCTTGCAACAACCAATGATCATTGGCTTCGTTATGAATTAAGTGCCTGATGCCTTTTATATAAGGCTGGGTGGCTTTCCAATTTTCAATAAGTGTTTGGGTTTTTGATGGGTCTTCTAAGGGCACCCAACCCACAACGCCTTGGATCCAATCATTATGCGCTGCAGCGCTTAACATTAATTCAGTATCGGCTAGATTATTTGCAGCTTGCACTAAAACGGCACTCGTCACATTGACCTTTGATAATTGCGGATATAATTCGTCAGGTAGATAATTGCGGGCTAAAATGGAGGTGTCTCCTTGCAACCAACTATAATGAACTTTGATCAAGTCCCAAATATGTACATGGGTATCAATAATGGGTATCGACATAATTAAAATAAATTTATATCGCTGAAATTCAAGTGCACACTACTAATTTAAACTTGGATCAAAATCACCTTCATCCAAAGTTGACTCATCTACTGCTTCATCCTTGAATGCTTCTAAATTAGGGGTTTCATAAGAATCAAAGGTATCAACATGTCCAGGTTCTAAATCTTCTTCGCGATTTTCATTCCATTCAATAATGAAATTATTACGTCCTTCCCCCACTAGTAACTTCATATATTTTTGTTGCGCTAATTCAAGGATAGATAAGAAAAAGAACAAGGCTTGAACACGGTCCTGACAAACATCAAATACTTTTTCAAAAGCGACTGTCTTCCCTTCTTGCACTGTTTTCAATAAATACTCCCTACTACTTTCCATCGTATAGTTATACCTAACAACAGTATGTACAGGACGATTTTGTCTTTCTTGCAAACGGGTCATTACTTTTTCAAATGACTTCATCAATTTAAATAAAGTAACTGTTTGCAACTCGGTTCCTTCTGCAGCTTCCTCCCCTACAATAGACATTTCTTGTTTGATATTTCCGCGCTTCATCATCAACATCCTTAGGGATTCCAAATCAGCCATTTGCACTGCTGCTTCCTTATATTTTTTGTATTCAAGGATTTTGTCAATCAATTCTTGTCTTGGATCAATTTCATTCCCTGAAGCATCTAACTCCTTTCTTGGTAATAATAATTTTGCCTTAATACGCATTAAGGTAGAAACGAACAAAATGAACTCGCTACTTAATTCGATATTCAACTTTTCCTCTTGATGGATAAAGTCCAAAAAATCATTGATAATTTTAGTGATTTGGATATTATAGATATCCATTTCGTCACGCTCAATAAAAAAAAGCAATAAGTCAAATGGCCCCTCAAATTGGTCCACTTTGATCGAATAATTAGTATGCTGGCTCATACCTACAAAGAAAAGGAATCGTCATTAAATTAGCGTTAATTGATAGATTATTTATCCACTTTTAATCAAATTATTAGCATCTTTGCCCAAATTTTACTTCATGAACAAAAAGTTGATCAATTGGGGCATTTTTATACTACTTTCTGTTATTTGGGGAAGCTCCTTTTTATTGATGAAGATTGGAATGCAAGCCGGTACCGTGCAATTGAGTCCCTACCAAGTTGCATCATTAAGGATGGTATTTTCAGGTATTGTATTACTCCCTTTCGCTTTTAAAGCACTACAACAAATCCCTAAAAATAAATTAGGGCTCGTTATTTTATCTGGCATTATTGGCAATTTTATCCCTGCCTATTTATTTTGTATTGCAGAAACAAAAATTGATAGCGCTTTGGCTGGCATACTCAACTCACTCACCCCATTATTCACCATTATCGTAGGAATGGTTGTTTTTAAAATCAGTATTGACCCAAAGAAAATGGGTGGCATATTATTGGGATTAGTTGGATTATGTATTTCGGTGGTGGCCGGAAAAACGCTACACTTTGAAAACATTTCCTTTAGTATTTTTATCATCCTAGCTACTATTTGCTATGGCTTCAATGTGAATATGGTAGGTAAGCATATGCAAAATATTAGTGCAATCAATATTGCTTCACTTGCATTTTCATTTTCTATTATACCAGGCATGGTCATTTTATATACGACAGGTTATTTTAGTAATGATTTCACTAACCCTGCTTTATTAAATGCAACTTTAGCAAGTGGTACCTTGGGCGTAATCAATACCTCCATTGCCTCTATATTATTTTATGTTTTAGTGAAACGTGCAGGTATTTTATTTGCATCAACAGTGACCTATGCAATTCCATTTGTTTCCTTAGCCATGGGTTTGTTATACAATGAAGCAATACATCCAATGCGCCTATTGGGCCTAGCTATTATACTTTGTGGCGTTTATATTGTAAATAAAAGAAGTACAGCCAAATAGCTTATACGGTCATCATTTCTTTTTCCTTGGCTTCCAAATGTTTTTCAACCAAAGCAATATACTTATCTGTCAATGATTGAATGGTATCTTCCGCGCCTTTACAAATATCTTCACTCATACCGTCCTTTTGTAATTTTTTTACTTGTTCAATATGATCTCTTCTAATATTGCGAATAGCTACTTTACTTACTTCGCCTTCACCACTTGCCTTTTTAAATAATTCCTTTCTACGCTCTTCTGTAAGTGGCGGCATAAATAAACGAATATTGATACCATCATTTTGTGGCGTAATTCCAATATTAGCCGCCATAATTGACCTTTCAATTAAAGGCAACATGTTTTTTTCCCAAGGTTGAATACTGATGGTTCTGGAGTCCAACACCTGCACATTCGCAACTTGACTAATCGGTGTAGGTGTGCCATAATAGTCAACATTAATTCCTTCTAAAATGGAAGGTGTTGCCTTTCCAGCCCTAATCTTAGTTAATTCAATTTCTAAGTGATTAATGGCCTTTTTCATAGCCAATTCCGCTTCCCCACTAATTTTTTGTAATTCGTCCGACATATTAGAATGATTTGAGTAAACAAAGCTACGCAAATCATCGTATTGTTCATCCCCCTTTTTAAGCATTTTTTAAAAGTTTTCGCCAACATTTAGGGGATGAATTCTATCTTTGTGCCCTACTGATACAAATATTATGGCAACTACCGATTTAACAAAAATTGCATCTCAAATTAGAAGAGATATCGTAAGAATGGTTCATGCACAACAAAGCGGCCACCCAGGTGGTTCTTTAGGTTGTACTGATTTTTTAACTGCCTTGTATTTTAAGGTGTTGAAACATGATAGTAGTTTTTCAATGGATGGGAAAGGAGAGGATCTTTTCTTTTTATCCAATGGTCATATTTCACCCGTTTTTTATTCTGTACTTGCAAGATCTGGTTATTTTGATGTAAAAGAATTAGCTACTTTCAGAAAAATAAATTCTCGTTTACAAGGTCATCCAACTACGCATGAGCATTTACCAGGTATTCGTATTGCGAGTGGATCTTTAGGACAAGGCATGAGTGTTGCCATTGGTGCAGCATTATCTAAAAAATATAACAATGATAATCGCACTGTTTATTGTTTACATGGCGATGGCGAATTACAAGAAGGACAAATTTGGGAATCGATCATGTTTGCTGCGCATAATAAAGTAGATAATTTAATTGCAACTGTAGATGTGAATGGCCAACAAATTGATGGCCCATTAAGTAAAGTATTATCACTAGATAGTTTAGAAGATAAATTCAAAGCATTTAATTGGACCGTATTACATATGGACGGTCATAATATGGAAGAAATTGTTGCCACTTTAGATAAAGCGAAAGCTTTAACTGGACAAGGCAAGCCAATTTGCATATTAATGAAAACTGAAATGGGTAAGGGTGTTGACTTTATGGAAGGCAGCCATGAATGGCATGGTATTGCGCCTAACGATGAGCAACTTGCAAAAGCATTAGGTCAATTAGAAGAAACCTTGGGCGATTATTGATTTTATTGGGAGATTTTTATAAAATATAAAATCGCTATTAAATCCTCTTTTATATTCTTTTTACTTCCTACCATCACTATATCTCATTAATGAGATATAGTGTCAGTTGTAAGCGATTTTTATAAAATATAAAATTGCTATTAAATCCTTTTTTATATCTTTTCTTGAAAGGAGTCTGCTGCGCGTTTGGCAGGAATCCAACCTGCTAGTATTGAAATAAATAATACCAAACTAATAATGGCGATATAATCAATCAACATTGGTTTTACTGGATAGTAGTCAATGACAAATGAATTGCCTTCCAATTTAATTAAGTGGTATTTTAATTGTAGCCAACAAAATAAACTGGACAACAGTCCTCCGATAAGCGCGCCAATGAAAGCCATGATTCCGGACAAGAGTAAAAATATTTTTTGAATATCCCAGGACTGCGCCCCCATTGCCTGCAATACATGAATGTCTTTTTGCTTTTCTAAAACCAACATAGTTAATGCCCCGACT